>NZ_JBHXAS010000058.1:0-31117 GCF_042727425.1 Peribacillus sp. NPDC060253 | reverse complement strand
CTTAGGATATAAAACTCCACAAGCCATTGAAGATCAAATTACAAAAACAGCTTAAGATTTAACTTTTTTGTGTCCAAAATATTGACTCAAATCCAAAAACGATCACTTGAATTAGCAATTAATAGAATCCCAATAAGAACTAGGACACTATAAAATAAAAAAGTATTCATATACATCTAACCTCAACTTAATAGAATTTAATATACTCGTAATTCTTTGTTTTCCCGAATACTTTCTGAATTTAAACAAAATATTCCCTCCAATTCCAATTAACTCCGACTGATTATACATCGGTAAATATATCTAGTAAATTAGTAAAAATATCAGAACATTTACAAAATAAAACAAAATATAGATACTTATCAACCATTACGAAAAGGACAGCTAAGTATTAATGAATTTTATATAATCATAAGAGATTAGGTTAAAATACCTGTTATCGGTAAAATAACTCAATTTATATACTTATCGGGTATTCAAAATTATTGGAATAAAATTTGAAGTAACGACAATTTCCGAAGAACTTTTCAGTTTTCAATCAATATGGAGATTCGCTTTACAAGTTTTAGAGGGAGATTTTAAGGGGAAAGAAGCTGCGAAATAACAGTGCTACCAAATAACTAACACAGTCGATTTCTAATATTAGTAATCTCAGAAAAGCGCTGCCTCTCCGTTAGTAAGACTGATGATTTTTTCAATTTGCGAAAACAAAAAAAACGACACTTCATCTGGAAGAACTATTTGGCATGGGGTCGAATTATCAGTGTGTAGGTCGAATTATCGGCGTGTAGCCCGATTTTTCAACACGTTAACCGAACTAAACATATTCATTTCATGAAAAAAACCGAAATCAGCCACTGATTTCGGTTTTTCTTTTGCTTTTATTAATTAGTGATATCTTTTTTCTGGAAGAAGAAGAAAGTTAGCGCTAAAAAGATAAGATAGTAGATGCCTAGTACGCCCATTGAAAATCCAAGGGTAGCTCCATCAAACATTTCTATGGTTCCGGAAATATAGCCCCTTAAATCAAGGTGGGGGAATAAGACGAATTTTAACCACTCGTATTTACCGATGAATGATTGAATGACCATATTTAATGTCGAAGACGCAAATAGGATGAAAATGGATATACCTACTGCAAGTGCTTGGTTTTTAAATAATGTGCTTAACATGAAAGCGATGGTCGTGATGACCAAGAATCCTGGTATCCAGTAAACAATCATGTCTACGAAATATTCTCCGACTACCACCGGACTGAATTCACCGAAAGATGCGGGATCCATTATTTTGTCTGAATACGAGCCATTGCCAAAGAATATGATTCCGATTAGATAACTGAATATAAATAGGCTCGCAAGTAATAACGCTGCAAATAACAGGGAAGTAATGTATTTGGAAAGTAGAATCTTCCAACGTTTATAAGGCCTGATCAACAGTTGTTTAATGGTACCATCCGAAAATTCCGAGGAAACGAGCGAGCTGCAAACAATGACGACGAATAAAGTGACAAATGATGTTAATGATGTCGTCCATTCTGCCATATAGGTCCAATTCGTGTTTAAGTCAGGGTTTATATCATCAGCTAAAAGTTGCTTATTGAGATCAATCTCTTCCATGATCATCGCTTTTTCCTCGTCACTGATATCCTTAGCTTCCAAAGCCTTTTGCTGTTCTTGTATATCTGCCTTCAACTCTTGCTTCCAATCTTTACCCGATTCGTCGGGACTTAGTTTCAAATCGATTACTGCAGTCCCTAAAGCTGCCAATAAAAGAAAAGCGATGAATATATAAGTTGATATCTTTGAAAAGATTTTCATCCATTCATTTTTTACTAAGGACATCATACAGACTCCCTCATTTCCTGCTCAGTAATTTCGAAGAATTTATCTTCCAGTGATTTTCTAGTAATGCCTATTTCATAGACATCCAACTGATTGCCATTAAAAATCCTGTTTATATGGGCCGTTTGTTCACGTGTTGCTGATATGGAGATTGTCTTCGAATCAAACTTAAGAATCGAAATATCCTTAAACTGTTCTTGAAGGATTTTTTTAGCTAGCTCCCCATCACTGACAGTGAATGAAACCTCATTGATCGTCTCGGTTTTTTCATCTACAATATGTTCTTTCGTATGTATGAGTTTTCCCTTTTCGATAACGGCAAAACTATCACACATCAACTGCATTTCCGATAGTAAATGGGATGAAATCAGTATCCCGACGCCTTCACTTGCCAGTACTTTCAAATAATCACGAAACTCACGAATCCCTTGTGGATCCAAGCCATTCGTCGGTTCATCAAAAATCAATAAAGAAGGTTTATGTAAAATGGCCTGTGCTACACCAAGGCGCTGGCGCATGCCCAATGAATAGGTCCTAACCTTCTTATCGATGGCATGATCCAATTTGACAAGCTTTATGACCTCTTCTATTCTCTCATTAGTTATCTCATTAGATGACATACGAGCATAATGGAGGATATTCTTCCTGCCAGTCATGTACTTATAAAATTCAGGATTTTCAACGATGGCCCCCAATTGATTCATCGCACCCTCAAAGTCTTTATCAAGGTCACTACCATTGATCATGACAGAACCTCCCGTACGATTGATAAGACCTGTGATCATCCGAATGATCGTGGTTTTACCAGCTCCATTCGGACCAAGCAAACCAAATATTTCATTACTTTTTATTTCAAAGCTAACATTGTCTACAATGGTTGCTTTTCCAATTTTTTTAGTTAAGGATTGAACCTTAAGAACCGTTTCAGACATATAATACCTTCCTTTTTATATATTTTCCAAAATCACACAAATTCAAGATTACCATATTTTTCATAAAAATTCTATATTGATATTTTTCCATTTCGAGATATAACATAGGTGTTGCACTGTTTTTAACATCCGCTGAGATCAATAGATTTCAGTATCATTCTTGACTGTCATTTGAATTTCACCATTCTTATCAATCGATTCCAAGCTGATTGTCGCCTTTCCTACATACCCCTTTTCAAAATAGCCAATGATAGATTCTGTATGTAGCATCCGTTCCCTATCCTTATAGTGCAATATCTTGGAGCTCTCGGTAAAGCCTTCAGTTGGCGTTACATTCAGCTTATATTCTTTGTCTGTCAGGATAGAGGGAATGTTACTATCAGAATTCATATGATGATAGGACAAATGTAATCCTGATATGTCTTCATCTGCCTAATTTTTGACTTTAATGTCGAATCCTTCTTTGCTTAATAACTAGAAAAGAACTTGCCGCTCCCATCATCCCATTATCCATTTCCCGGACATGACTTTTTTCATTAATCAGCAACATCTCCTATTTATCGTTACCTTTTTATACGACTTTGAAAGGATAAAGTTTCATGATTTATGTAACTTATCAGGTTCGTTCATATGAAAAGCAACACATAGGTAAAGCCAATAGAAACGGCCAGCCCTAAAGCAAAAAGAATAATCCTTCTAATAAAAGGAGGAAAAAGCATATATATCGTCATTACAATAAAATCAATGATACTCGTTGGTATTCCAGTACCGAACTCTTTGATCTCTTTCTTTTTACCAAAAACGGCGAACCACATTACAAAAAGACCGCACAAGATGAAAATGATGGAAAAAATCTTAAATCCCATTCGATGTCACCCATTTCCTCACAAATTAAACGATGTTGTTTAACCCTTATTTTTTTAGAGAATCAAGTTTCAAAATGAACTCTTCTACATCTTGACCTCTTGCATGGGAATACCCCTTGTCCTCACCGAATCTTTCAAATCCACACTTTTCCAACACCCGAATAGATGCAATATGATCCTTGGCAGCCCGTGCATAAAGAGGACGAACTTTTATTTCCGGCAAAAAAAGGAGCAGTGCCTCTGTAGCAATACCTTTACCCCAATATTCCTTTCCAATCCAGTAACACACTTCTGGGTTACCCAACTGTTCAAATTGGAGAATGTTGCCCGCAACACTCCCGTTGTAGAGTATGGTCATTTTCAAAATATTCCGGTTCGCTAAGGTATTCTTCCAGTGGGTCAAAAAAGCCACTTTGTCTGTTGGATCTTTAGGTGTGAATGCAGCCATATAGTTTGCAGACGTATCCAATTGCTGCTCAAAAAAGGTTGGAAGATCACTCTCATTGACCACCCGCAGCTGAACTTCTCCTTCATTCACAAGGAATCCCATAAAAACTCGCACACTCCTTCATTGTTTTTTTATCTTTTATAAAGGGATCCTTCACCCGGATTGCTCACTTCTCTTTAGCTGTTCATTTAAGAACATTAGAAATTTCTTCTGATTCTTTTTCCTCTTAACAAGACGCTTTACGCGGAAATTGCTTTGTAAAAACTTTCTTACCCTTTTATTAACAAAAAAAAGGCGGTGATAATTTTCATCTTCATATAAATCATTAAACCATTTATTCCGCTTTAATGATTTTATATTTCTATCTATTTTTTTTGTATGTAATGAGTCATCACCGAAATAAATAAAGGAAGAAAGTATTTCCATGAAGAATTCCATCATCACTTTTTCCTCTCCTATTTTCAACTGAATTCAACTAGGATACCTACACAGATTATTCACTCTCTTTTCTAAGGGGACACTAATTTCCTTATCTTTCATCTAAAATATACCATTCATTCAAGCTGTCTGTAATTGGAAAGCCATATTCTTTGTGTCTGGTGTTTTCTTAGGAGATTTTACACGTTATCAAAACTTTTCGCTATAAAAAAAAGACAGTCCCTCTTTGCTGACTGTCTGCCCTAAATAACAAGGTTATGGCCGATATCCGTAGTAAGGGTTTGTATAGTTTACCTGTGGAGATTCGGCTGGATAGGAATATTGGTGATCCGAATACGGATGATAGCTCATATGTTGATCGTTCATTGGATGATTGTACATATGTTGGTTACTCATATATTGGTTACCCATATATTGATTTCTCATCGGTTGGCTGTTCATATGCTGTTTGCTGATTGAATGATTAGTCATATACTGGTTGCTCATATAGTGGTTATTCATGCTGGAACTTTCTGTATCCACCCCTGCTTGTTGGGTTTTTCCAGCTACGCATTCATCAGTTGGTCCGATGACGATGGTTTGCCCGTGCAAAGGTTTTAGTGTTTCTTTTAATTTTTCAGGATCTAAGCAATAAGTATGCGCAAGCACTTCAATTGGGGTTTTCGTCAGAATATCAGACCCCAAGATGTACTCCGGATATGGAGCATCAAAGATTGCTATTAGGTGGGTCCCATCTTCAGAAGCTTCTTCCCAATGCCACCACCCTTGAGGGATATTTGCGACTTGCCCCGGCTGGATTGGGATATTTATAACCTGATTGTTAAAGGGGTTAATCAATGACACTGTCGCTGAACCCGAAATGCAATAAACAAGTTCAGCTGCATTTTGATGGTAATGCGGTTCGACGACACGTCCTTGACTTAAGTGGATATCAAGAAGAGAGACTTCACCAAGTGTATTTAAAACATCCCTTCCCAATCGGTTAATGTAATTTTCATGATTCCGTGTATTCAATCGGTTTTTATTGACGTCTGCAAAATATTGGGTGCTCAGTGCTGTGTAATCCATATAAGAGGTTGGCATATAGAACAACTCCATTCTTTAATTGGGTATATTCATCAATTTCATCCTATGTTAAGGAAACAGAACCGTGATAAAAAAGGAAAACCGAAGACTCTAACATCTTCGGCGTTGGTTTAAGCACGATAAAATGGCTCCTCCGTTATTTACTAAAGCCACCATTGAATGGTTTTCCATTCAAGATGTACTGATCTAAAACCTTACGATGATCATATAAGTAATTTTCTTAAACACCTTATTGCTCCATAAGTTTTATAACATCAGTCAAACTCATATCCATCATCGATCGGAGGCGTAAATGATGATTTTCAAAAGCTAAAGCTTCCGTGACGGGATTAGGTACAATCACACACTTTATTCCAGCAGTCAGGGCCGCTTGAAGCCCATTTAGCGAATCTTCAAATGCTACGGCTTCTGTGGGCTGAATGCCCAGGACTTCTATTGCCAATACATACAAATCAGGCGCTGGTTTTACTTTATCAACGTCATCCCCTGTGATAATCACTTCAAAATAGTGTAACAGTCCGAGTTCCCCCAAATGATGAGTGACCCACTCTTTTGTTGAACTGGAAGCGAGGGCGATTTTATAGCCATTTTTTTTTGCTGCTTCTAAATAATCCTTTACACCTTCACGAGCCTGGGGTGTTTTCATCTTTTCTTGATGCAGGTTTTTTGCTCTTGATTCAATTTCTTCAATATTATAACTTTCCCCCAGCTGATCCTTGAAGTACTGATTAAGTTCAGTATTATCCGTCCCGATACATTTAACAAAATGTTCGAGAGGCAAATCGGATTTATAAAAAGCCATCGTTTCTTTATAAGCTTCATACCAGGCCGTTTCTGTGTCTAAAATTAATCCATCAAAGTCGAAAATAACTGCTTTAAGCAAATTGATTTCCTCCTTCTAACTTATCCCTGAAATACACATACGCTTCAAGTTATTTGTTTTAATATAAACGTACATGAATGAACACCCTTTGTTCAACCAAACTGTTCTGTTCATTTAATGTGAAGACTGTTCATTTCCCATAATTATCTAATTACTAAGAATATCGTAACCCGATGTCCGCCTCATTTCTTTTCTTTCTGTTACATGTTTTAACAATTACTTAGTGCCTTCGCGGTGTTTTTCCTTAACTGCGCCTAAAAGGGTGATCGTTTAACGAATTGTTTAATTGCAGGAAACAACGAGGAGGATAAACATGAAGAAAATTTTATTAACGATCCTAACGGCTTCTGTATTCATTCTAGGAGTTTGCATGCCAACTGAAGGCGAAGCCGCAGCGAATGATCGCACACTTTCATTTGGAATGAGTAATGTTGATGTAAAAGAATTACAAGAATTATTACTGACAAAAGGGGTTTTTCCCTATCATGAAGCAACAGGCTACTTCGGACCGATTACAAAAGAATCCGTTAAGAAGTTTCAGGAAAAATCAGGACTGAAAGTAGATGGAATAGCAGGAACACAGACGAATCAGAAAATACAGGTACTGAAAAGCGGGGATATGGGAAGACCTGTAGCTGAACTGCAAAGGCTATTGAAAGACTGGGATGTTTACACATCAACAATAGATGGCATTTATGGACAAAGTACAAAGCAAGCCGTTATGAATTTTCAAAAGCAAAAGGGATTATCGGCTGATGGAATAGCCGGTGCACGGACCTTCAGTAAATTGGAAGAAAAGGCAAGTTTAGCGAGCTCATCCGTTAAAGAACTTACGGTAACAAGTACAGCATATACAGCGAGCTGCGAGGGATGCTCAGGCACTACAAGAATGGGCGTTGACCTAAAAAAATATGATGATGCCAAACTGATAGCAGTCGATCCGAACGTGATTCCGCTAGGCTCCATCGTTGAAGTCGAAGGTTACGGACAAGCCATCGCTGCAGACACGGGCGGCGCGATCAAAGGAAACAGAATTGATGTATTCATCGCAAAAGAATCGGATGCTTTAACATGGGGAAGAAAGCAAGTGAAAGTAAAAATAATCAAATGATGCATCACGAAACCATCGCTTTACGATAAAACAAATACATAACTAAACAGAAAGAGCATGTATGGAATGATTCCATACATGCTCTTTCCATTTGCTTCTGATAGATTGGGAGTTTCCTTTTGGGGCTTATATTATAACAAAATTTGCACATAATGATGTCGTCAACGTAATCACTTTCATTGATCTTAAATTCCTTAATCTTACGGCATTCTTCAACAATCCCCATACTTTTGTACATGGAAATGCCCGATGATTTGTTAAAAAAACTCCTAAGCTCACCTTTAAAATTAGAGGGTTGGCTTCCTTGTCAGTACCCCGCTTAAAGGTTCAGATACATCCCAATCAACAGCTTAATAAATTCCGTGATAATCGAAGTCAACGATCGGACGACTTTCCATTATTCTTTGTTCAATTTTTTGAACGGTTTGGTTTAATGGACTATCCGTATTCTTCAAATCATACTTTTTATGGAAAAAATTATATAATGTTAGATCTCTTAATTTTAAAAATAACGGGATTGTTTCGTAATCTTCGGCTGCAAGTATATTTTCCGTCTCATAGCCTTTTATAAATGCCTTCATAAATTTAGCAGCATATCCATCGCGGCCTTTTACGCCATCACGTTCCAAGCTCCACATAAGATAATAGAGAGGAATGGCCAAATCGCTGGCAAACCAGTGATTTGAACAGTCATCAAAGTCAAAAACGTGAATTTCACCTTCATGATAATGGAAATTTCCGTGATGAATATCAGAATGAATCAATCCAAAGTTATCTTGATGTACTGGAAGAGCATTTAATTTCTTCATGATTAATTCTTGTTGGTGCATCATTTGCCCTGGAGCATCAGAATTATAGAGTTTGACATTCAATAATTCTTCTTCAAACCAATACAACCTTTTATATTTAGTTTCCGGTTTGTAGCCTTTTGTTTCTTTATGTAGGTGACCTATTGTTTTTCCCCATACAAAAAATAAATCTTCGTTAAAATTTTCATCAGTCATTTTCATCCTTACACCAGGAGCTTTTTCAAACAGGCAACAATAAAAAACAGTGCCATCGAGACCCTTTACGATTTCAACTAAGTTATTTTCAATTGAAGGAATAACCTTCGGAATATCACTTCCATTATTCTGTAAATACTCAATCCACATTAACTCAGCAAGCACTTGGTCTTTTGAACGATGTGATTGATGTGTCAATCTTAAGATGTATGGCATTCCATCCCGGTAAACCTCAAATACGTAGTTCTCTGCATCTCCAAGTTTAACTGGACTCTCTGCATTCACTTGAAAAAAATGCCCGGCCATTCCTACCATTTCCTTTGTAAAAATCCGTTCCACCGACGCTTCCATTATCTTCACTCCTGTTTATAATGTTAATAAAAAACGAATTATTATATGTTTAATACGATAGGGAAATACCATTTCCCTTTATTCGTCTATCATTCTTCTTTTATATTAATTTACGGTAAATATATGTGAATAGTGGTGAAGCGACATCGAATTGCCATCCTTTATCATTCTATTTTCCCAATTTCGTCCAATTGTTCATTTAAGAAAATGAACAGCTACGCAGCACTTGGTATGGAAAAATGTCACAAAACATTATCCGGTTTTGTGAAATAAAAAAGGAGCCGCCTAGATGACAGCTCATACCTTCAAGTGAAGACGATGTATTTTACTCTTACATATCCGTCAATTTTTAATACTCGTCTTTTTACCACGAATCATTTGTCGCTTATTTTAAAGCTAATGAACTTCTGCTCCATCATTTCATTCATGGCATATTTGACACCTTCCCTGCCAACACCGCTGTCCTTCCAGCCACCATAAGGCATATTATCAATCCGATAGGTCGGGATATCATTTATGACGACTCCACCCGTTTCCAAACGTTCCGCCGCATAAAAAGCCCGTTCAATACTCGGTGTCATCACTCCTGAGTTCAATCCGTAGCGTGAATCATTTGCATCCTTGATGGCATCATCCAGCGTTTCAAATGGGAAAATACAGACGACCGGACCAAATACTTCGAAACGAAATACTTTGGAGTCACGATTTACATTGGTTAATACGGTAGGTAATAGTACATTGCCTTCCACTGTACCGCCGCACTCAATTTTTGCTCCTTCCTGTGCCGCCTCCTCAATCCATTTTTGTAACCGCTCCAATGATTTTTTCGAAATGACTGCTGTAATATTCGTGTTTTCCTCCAGCGGTGAACCGATGACAAGCTGTTTGGTCGTACTGACGAATCGCTCCAAAAATCGTTGGTACAGGGATTTGTGAACATAAATTCTTTGAATCGAGATACACACCTGCCCATTATTCGTAAATGACCCCATCACACTTCGATCAATAACTTTATCGATATCAACTCCTTCATCAATGATGAACGGCGAATTGGATCCGAGTTCAAGTGTAAGCTTACGGAAACCTGCCTGCTGCTGGATGAGGTGTCCGACCTCCACACTGCCAGTGAAAGTCACTTTTTTTACATGTGGATGGGTCGTCAATGCTTCACTTAAGACATCCCCTTTGCCTGGAATGATGTTCAATACTCCCTCTGGCAGCCCTGCTTCTTTAAAAATATCGGCAAGCACCAGCGCACTCAGAGGAGTTTGTTCGGCCGGTTTTAATACGATCGAATTTCCTGCTGCAATGGCAGGTCCTACTTTATGGGCGACAAGATTAAAAGGAAAGTTAAATGGGGTAATCGCTGTCACGACGCCAATCGGGGTACGAACTGTGAAGCCAAAACGGTTAACCCCGCCCTCTGCCGCATCCATCGGAATTTGTTCTCCATAATTGTTCTTTGACGCTTCTGCAGCAAAACGGTAGGTTTGAACCGTACGATTCATTTCCTCACGAGCATTTCGAATCGTTTTCGCTGCCTCCAGAGAAATGATTTTCGCAAGCTCTTCACTGCGTTCTTCCATGATGGCTGCAGCTTTCACCAGAATTTCTGCCCGTGCATGTGCAGGATAGGTGCGGTATTTCTGAAAAGCTGCATTTGCTTCAACAATCGCTTCAACGGCATCCGCTGGTTCAGCCTGTCCGATTTGTGCAATCTCTTCATTTGTATGGGGATTATATAATGGCTCATACGATTTAGCCTCCCGCCATTTGCCGCCGATCCACAATTGCCACTTTTTCTTCATCTATCATCCCTCCAGTAATACTTGCTTTATAATTTACAAATATAATCACCTAGTGTTTTTGAGAGCTCTACATTTTCCGAATAATCCACATCCACATCAATCAGGACAATTTCCTGGCTTGCAATCGCTTCTTCTAATGCATGGAGCAATTCATCGGAGTGGGTTACTTTCACTCCTTTAACCCCAAAGCTTTTCGCGAACTCTATAAAGTCTGGGTCCGTAAATTCAATCGCATTTGTACGATCAAATTTATTCAATTGCTTCCACTCGATCAGGCCCAATTTTGAATCATGGAAAATGACGACGACGAAGGCAAGACCTAGACGTTTGGCCGTTGCCAATTCAACCCCATTCATCAGAAATCCGCCATCCCCTGTGACTGCAATGACAGGTTTATCAGGCTTTGCCAGTTTTGCCGCAATCGCACCGGGAACGGCAATACCCATCGATGCAAAGCCATTAGAAATGATTGTGTGATTAGGCTTTTCCGGCTGATACATCCGTGCAATCCATAATTTATGGGCACCCACATCCGAAATGACAATCGCATTCCCCTTTTCCGCCTTTTTCAAATCGGCGATAATTCGCTGAGGAATGATAGGGCTTCCTGATACATCATCTGAGGAATGAAACTTTTCAATAATTTGAGACCTTAACCTTTTCACTTCTGGCCAAAGCTCTTTTTCCGCTACATCAGTGATCAAGGCTTCCAGCGACTCTGTGACGTTCCCCACCAATTCAGCTTGAACCGGGTAATACGCATCAATCTCAGCCGGTCGAGCATCAATATGAATAATCGGATTCATCGCCTCATCATTCCAATATTTAGGTAAATACTCAACGAAATCATAGCCGACAGTGATAATGAGGTCGGCCAAATCAAACCCACATAGAACATAATCCCTTGCCTGCATCCCAACTGTATAAAGGGTCAATGGATGGTCCGAGGGTAAAACACCTTTGGCCATGAACGAATTCACAATGGGAATTTGCTTCGTTTCTGCAAATTTCCGTAAGTACTCCGTAGCTTCATCGCGGATTACGCCATTGCCAGCTAGAATAATAGGCTTTTTAGCACGATTTATTAATTCCACGGCTTTTTTTATTTCCTCTTCGGCTGGACGGGATCTAGACATTGGTGTCACCGGAAGTGGTTCACCTTCTGTATCCATCAACGCTACATCTTCCGGCAGCTCGATATGAACCGGTCCCGGCTTTTCAATGACTGCCGTCTTAAATGCTTTACGGATAATTTCCGGAATCGTATGCGGCACCTTAATTTGTTGATTCCATTTCGTTACTTCCTTAAAAACTCCAATAATGTCCACATATTGATGCGACTCCTTATGAATTCGATCAAGGCCGGCCTGACCTGTAATCGCGATAACAGGTGAATAATCCAGGTAAGCACTGCCTATTCCTGTCAATAAATTCGTTGCACCCGGTCCCAACGTACCCAAACAAACGCCTGGCTTTCCAGTTAGCCGGCCATAGATGTCTGCCATAAAAGCCGCAGCTTGTTCATGGTGAACTAAGATAAATTTAATATCCGAGTCTATTAGAGAATCGATAAGATCCGTATTTTCCTCACCCGGTATCCCAAAAATATACTGAACCCCTTCATTCTCTAAACATCGTATAAACACATCTGATGCCTTCAAACTATTCCCTCCTCGACCATTTCGATTTCTATCTCTATATGTTGGCTTAGCCTTCGAGAAATTATGTACTTGAGTACTTTAAAAATCATTTCGACACTCCTGTATAAAGTAATGAAGGTTCGAGTAAATTAACCTCAGGTAAGGTCATTACTAGGAGGGATAAAATGGACATCGCAAGTCGTTTAATTATTACCACGTTTATTTTTGTTGCACTTATTTTAATCGCACTTGTCATTTTTCTAATCTATTTATTACTGTTTGACCGAAATCAGAAGCATCACGCCATACTACGGAATTACCCCGTCCTAGGCAGGATGCGCTACTTTTTAGAAAAAATCGGTCCAGAATTGCGGCAATATTTTTTTAACGGGGATAATGAAGGAAGGCCGTTTTCAAGGGATGACTACGAACATATTGTAAAAAGCTCAAAGTATATGCGAGATGTAGTTGGATTTGGTTCTAAACGCGATTTTGATGAAGAAGGCCTTTTTGTTCGGAATGCCATGTTCCCAAAATTAGCCGAAGAAGAAAAATTCGATAGAGAAACAAAGGTGATAACCAAAAGGTATATCTTATTGAAGGATCCGCTTTTTTCGCAGCGAAAGGAAAAATGGGAGGATGAGGAATCGTCTGCTTACTTATTGCATGAAGATGATGCCGTGGTCATCGGCCCAAATACCAAGCATCCATTTAGATTAAAAGGATTGATTGGAATGTCGGCGATGAGCTATGGTTCATTAGGATATAATGCCATCACAGCGTTATCAGAAGGATTAGCGTTAGCCAAAGGTACGTGGATGAATACTGGGGAAGGCGGGCTATCTTCCTATCATTTAAAAGGTGGCGTCGATATCATTATGCAGATTGGTCCGGCCATGTTCGGGGTGCGTGATAAATTTGGCGAAATGGATTGGGATGAGTTAAAACGGAAAAGTGAGATTCCTCAAATAAAAGCATTTGAGATTAAACTCGCTCAAGGTGCCAAAACCCGCGGCGGACATATTGATGCGGAAAAAGTCACTCCGGAAATTGCCGAGATTCGCAAAGTGGAACCATTCAAATCAATTGACAGTCCTAATCGTTTTCATCAATTCAGTGATGTACCGACGATGTGTGAATTCATTGAGAGAATCCGTAACCATACAGGTAAGCCTGTTGGAATGAAGATGGTTGTCGGCGGTAATGATAGCGTGGAAGAACTAGCCAAATATATGAAGGAGACAGGCAAAGGACCGGATTTTATCACCGTGGATGGTGGTGAAGGCGGTACAGGGGCTTCCTATCAAGAATTGATTGATAGTGTCGGATTGCCGATTAAATCAGCCCTGCCCATTGTCGTCTCGACCCTTCAAAAATATGGAGTGCGCGATCGGGTTAAAATTATCGCCTCAGGTAAGCTGTTCACCCCTGACCGGATTGCGATTGCTTTAGCGATGGGAGCCGATCTCGTCAATATTGCGCGTGGATTCATGATTGCCATAGGATGTATCCAAACATTGAAGTGCCAATCCAATGCATGTCCAGTTGGGGTAGCGACAACTGACCCAGACTTGCAAAAAGCTCTCGTGATAGACGAAAAGAAATACCGTGTGGTCAACTTTCTCGTGACACTTCGAAAAGGTCTTTTTCGAATTTCAGCCGCAGCAGGTTTAAATTCACCTGTTCATTTTCAACCGAAACATATTAGTTATAAAGATGATAAAGGCGTCGTTACATCACTCGAAAACATCCTTCATGAAGTCCAGCGGAAAATAGGTGTAAATGAACCCAGGAAGCAAAAGTTCCTTCTTAACAGAACGATGCACAAACAGTAAACAGTGAAATTAAATCATAATTTTGGGGCGATGGAGAAAACTAAACAAGCAAGTATAGAAAGGAGAGATTGAGTATGGGTCGCGGTAAAAATTTTAATCACAAAGAAAAAGGACATCCTGGAAATTTACCTGATAATAGAATAAGCGAAGAGAAAGAACATAGTCGACAGTATGAGCAGATTGAGGATATTGTTACACATGAAGCTTTTAAAAATCGGGAAAAAGATGACGAGATGCCTTAACGGCACCACATCAGCACGTGGAAGAAAAAGGGAAGATAAATCAATATACAGTTACCGGAATTATATAATTTCTCGGAAAGCGCCTATGCAATATCCTGCTCTCGGTATTTTACTGAGGCAGGGTATTTAGCATAGCTTGTAATTGTTGACGTTGCGAAGGCAGTTTTATTAGCTGAGCGATGCATGATGCTAAAGAATATGACAACCTCTCTTTGTCATACCCTTTAAAAAAAGATGAAGGTGTGACACTGCTAAATATGAAAAAAAATAATTCAATCGTTTTTTATGTAATAAAGGGCTCAACAATTAAAAAATTTTTAATCCTAGATCTAGTTGTTGGAACAGGAATTTATTTTGCCGTCAAATTTATTTCTTCAAGCTTATTAATGGCGAGTCTTGCGAGTATTATTGGAACAGAAGGAATCAAGAAGGCACCTAAAATTCTAAAAAAAATCCAGTTCTAAAAATCCCAGTATATTTATAGCACTGAAATAACGCAAACAAAATTAGACTACTTCCATTCGCGAATTTGCGAATAAAAGTAGCCTAATAATCAATTTGATCAGTTTAATAGGTCAGGTTAATTCAAGTAATCTCTTAAACTTATGCTTTAATTTCAATAGAGGGGCTTATTGTAAAGTCAGCCTCTGTTTTACTTTTCACTTCATCGAGAGTTATGCCATTTTGCAATTCAATCAATTCCATACCCGCTTCTGAAAACTGAAATACAGCCAATTCTGTAATCAGGCAATGGACGACCTTTTCACCCGTCAATGGCAGTGTACAGCTCTTTTTCACTTTGGATTCCCCATGCTTGTTCACATGGTCCATAATGACAACGATTCGTTTCGCTCCTTGGACGAGGTCCATCGCTCCTCCCATTCCTTTTACCATCTTCCCTGGAATCATCCAGTTTGCCAAGTCCCCATTTTCCGAAACTTCCATCCCGCCTAAAATGGCTAGATCGATGTGCCCGCCGCGAATCATCGCGAACGATTCAGCACTATCAAAAAATGACGCCCCCGCTTTTGCTGTTACTGTCTCTTTTCCGGCATTGATCAAATCCGGGTCCACTTCAACTTTTTTTGGATAAGGTCCGATTCCTAGTAAGCCATTTTCCGATTGAAGCATGACATTAAAGTCATTTGGAATCATGTTGGCAATTAAGGTAGGCATTCCGATGCCTAAATTTACACACATACCATCTTGGATTTCTTTAACGGCCCGTTCTAAAATTAGTTGTCTAGTCATTCGAATACTCCTCCTTTTTATGCGTTAGCAGTTGTAAGTCTTTCAATTCGTTTTTCATAGTCTTTTCCTACAAGCACTTTTTGTACATAAACCCCTGAAGTATGAATTTCATCCGGATCCAGCTCTCCTGTGCCCACAAGCTCCTCCACTTCGACAATCGTGACTTTCCCTGCTGTGGCAACGACAGGGTTAAAATTCCTTGCGGTTTTCCGATATACGAGATTACCGAAATGATCTGCTTTCCAGGCCTTTACAAAGGCAAAATCTCCGACTATTCCTTTTTCCATAATGTATGTGCGGCCATCAAACTCTTTATGTTCTTTACCTTTTGCGACTTCCGTTCCTACTCCTGTAGCTGTATAAAAGGCAGGAATTCCTGCTCCGCCCGCTCTTAACCGCTCAGCAAGCGTCCCTTGTGGAACTAGCTCGACTTCCAGCTCGCCACTTAAAAATTGCTGTTCAAATAACTTATTTTCCCCTACATAGGAAGCAATCATTTTTTTGATTTGTTTATTTTCCAGCAAAAGACCTAAACCCCAATCATCGACACCACAATTGTTACTGACAATCGTCAAATCCTTTACACCTTTGTCACGCAAAGCAATGATTAGTTTTTCTGGTATTCCGCTTAATCCGAACCCGCCAACGATAATGGTTGCTCCATCCTCGATTTGTTGAATAGCGCTATCAAAATATGTTAATAATTTACTCATTTTCCATCATCTCCATTCTTAATACTATTCTATTAAATAAACAGTGAAGTTGCAAAAGCAATGATAAACACGGTCACTGTTTTCAAAACCGTAATCGCAAAGATATCCTTGTAGGATTGACGATGTGTCAGTCCTGTAATAGCTAGTAAGGTAATAACAGCACCGTTATGTGGAAGCGTATCCATTCCGCCAGATGCCATGGATGCAATTCGATGAAGCATTTCCGGGCTGATTCCGACACTTTGAGCCACCTGCAAATAGTGACTTCCCATTACTTCCAACGCAATCGAAAGTCCACCAGATGCAGATCCGGTAATCCCTGAAAGTACATTGACGGCAATAGCTTCGGATACGAGCGGATTACCGCTTGCATTGAACACCCAGTTTTGAATCACCGAGAATCCAGGAAGTGTTTTCACAACATTTCCAAAACCAACTTCAGATGCGGTATTGAAAATTGCAAGCAAAGATCCCATTGCGGCAGCTGTTAATCCACTTGCCAATTTGACCTTTATACGACCAACATTCAGAAGCATTGCTGCAATAATACCGATTGTCAGTGCAACAATCAAAGACCAGGATGAAGTGACTGTGCTTACATCGGCTATGTTGAAAGATTCCTTCAACATCGATGCATCATACCAGTGCTTAACCGAAATGGCACTGCGACTGAATGCAAAATTAAACGCGACGACCAGGATGAGTGGTACGATGGAAAGCCAAAAGTTAGGCAGGTTTTGCTGTTCGGCACTTTCTGGTTCATTAATATGTCCTTCCCCGTAGCCTTCACCATTTGCCAGCGCTTGTTTACGACGACGTTCTAACCAGATCATTCCGCCAGTGAATACCATGATTGCGCCAATAATCCCCATTAATGGAGCTGCATAGGTATCTGTTCCGAAATAGTTAGTAGGAATGATATTTTGAATCTGAGGTGTTCCTGGAAGAGCATCCATCGTATAAGTGAATGCGCCTAATGCTATCGTTCCTGGCAATAATCGCTTTGGAATGTCTGCTTCTTTAAAAATTGCTGCTGCAAATGGATAAACGGCGAATGCCACTACAAACAGTGAAACCCCACCATATGTCAGTGCCGAACAGGCCAGCACTACAGCAAGAATAGCCTGCTTTGAACCTAGTGACTTTACGATGGTCTTGGCAATGGATGCTGCTGCACCGCTCATTTCCATGACCTTTCCAAATACTGCCCCTAATAAGAATATCGGGAAAAATGCTTTTACATAGTTAGCCGCAAACGTCATATATGTCTCGGTATAACTCGGCAGCAAATGACCACCAGATAAAATGACAGCCAATAGCGTAACTAGCGGTGCTATGATAATGACCGGATAGCCCCGGTAGGCTAAAAAGATTAAAAGTCCTAAAGCCACAACAATGGCTAAAATTTGAATCACCAATACTATTCCCCCTTTTCTTTTCTCCCCTTGCCCCCAAATTATTTCGGAAGCCTTTACGTAGTAACATTAATCTCCCCAATTCCACATTTCGCTTTCACCATTCAAGCCTGCCTTCCCCAAGTCAAGCTTAATGATCATACTAAGTGAAAAACTATAACTCCCCAATTATTGATAACGCTTTCAACAAACTGTTGAAGTTACGTAATCCCTTTCCATTTCACGTGGAAACACTAGATAATGTCAGATAGACCATTCGCCATAGTACTTATGCAATTCTTGTGCCAACTTATATTAAATTGAAATATATTATCTTTTATAGACTTTTCAAACACTTTATTCCCTTTTTATAAATTATAAATGCAAAAATCCCTTAAAACTGTCAAGGTTTCAATACACACAACTAATAAACTTCAAAAAAGTGTTAACCTTTCCTTACAACATTCCAATTTGCTCTCTTATCATGTACGGATTCCCTAACACATTCAAAGATAAACAGCTATCATCTATTCATAAACATCATCTTTTCCTTTTATTGGCCAGCTAAAAAACCATTGTCTGTTCTAATGAGTTGGTGCAAAAAGTATAAAAAGTACCCTTTGGCTAAAGGGTACTTTTTACAATCATAAACCATATTTATTCATTTTTTCATATAGTGTTGTTCGGCTCACTCCGAGTCTCTTTGCCGTTTCTGATTTATTGCCAGAAGTCATTTCCAAACATGAAACGATTGTTGCCCGTTCGGTCTCATCCATGACTTCTGCTAAAGTGCGGATTGAGACTGATTCTTTATGACCCGTTATTTCTTTAGGGAGATGCTTGGAACGTATCATTTCCCCTTCTTCAACAATATTCATTGCGCGTTCTATGATATTTTCCAACTCTCGAATATTACCCGGCCATTTATAAAGGCGAAGCAGCCGTAAAGCTTGATCACTCATCCCCGTTACGCGTTTTTTCATGAGGTTCTGGTACTTTTCAACAAAATGATTTACCAGTATTTCAATGTCCTCTGGTCGCTCCCTTAAGGAAGGAACCTGGATTTGCATGACCTTTAATCGGTAATACATATCAAGTCGGAATTCCCCTTTCGAGACCATTTCCTCCAGATTACGGTTTGTTGCAGCGATTACCCGTACATCAATCGGAATGCTTCCCGTCGAACCGACCCTCTCAATTTCTTTTTCTTGTAAAACACGGAGCAGCTTCACCTGCATATGCAGTGGCAGCTCACCGATTTCATCCAAAAAAATCGTTCCACCTTCAGCTGCTTCGAACTTACCAGCTTTTCCGCCCTTTTTTGCACCAGTGAAAGAACCCTCTTCATAGCCAAAAAGTTCAGACTCTAGCAGCTCTGCCGGGATGGCGGCACAGTTCACTTTGACAAACACACCCATGGACCTTCTGCTATCATTATGAATGGAATGGGCAAACAGCTCCTTACCTGTTCCGCTTTCGCCCAAAATCAACACATTTGAGTCGCTTTTAGCTGCAATTTTGGCTTGACCTTTTACTTCCATAAAAGCAGGACTTCTTCCCATCAAATGATCAAACGTATATGAGGCCTTATTTCTCTCGCGAAAATCGCCTTTGTACTTTTTCAGTTCTACTTCAAGCGAGTTAATCCGCTTGGAAAGAGCGGTAAATTGCCCGACATTCTTAAATAAAATCTTCCCGACTGCTCCTATTAATTTACCTTGTTTCCGTATTGGGGAGCGGGTTGCAATTATATAATTATCTTTAATTTTTTGTAATTCAGCTACCTCTTGCTTGCCAGTTTCGGCAACCACATGCATACGGGTATTTTCAATGACCTCCGTTACATGTTTCCCTATGGAGCTTTCCTGATCGACCCCAAGAAAATCTGCATAAGCGTGGCTCAGCATTTGGACATACCCTTCCGTATCGACCATCACCAACCCATCATATGCAAATTCGATTATATCCTTAAACAAAAGTTCTTCATGATTATCGATATTAAGAAAATCACTTTTATTATTTGTAAACAATAGGAGGTAAATCTGATACTCCTCATCAACCATTTGAACGATGGATTTTCTGACAATCCCATTATTATCGTTCAAACGAATAGGAGTATTTACAGCTGGTTTAAGGTTTTTTTCAATAATCAAATTTGTTTGCATGTCAAATTGATTCTCAGCAAAAGCCTCTGATAATACGCGATTGCATAAAACGATTTCTTTTTCGTTTTTCGTTACCAAAACACCAAAAGGTAATTCTTCCAATATCGCTTTCACTAATTCAAATTGAACAGGTTTATTATCGCTGACCATTCCTATTCTCCTTAACCCGTCTGCAGTTTCCCCCATTATATCATAGGAAAATGAGGCCGAGTTATTACCGTTCCACAATCAGCGCAGTTCCCTGTCCGCCGCCAATACATAAGGTAGCAAGGCCGGTTTTTGCATCTCTACGCTTCATTTCATACAATAAAGTCACTAAGATGCGGGCACCAGAAGCACCTACCGGATGACCCAGAGCAATCGCCCCACCATTTACATTCACTTTCTCCGGCTTCAGTTCAAGGTCCTTAAGCACGGCAAGGGACTGTGCCGCAAAGGCTTCATTCACTTCCATCAAATCAATTTCATCTACTGTCAATCCCGCTTTTGCTAAAGCTTTTCTTGTCGCAGGCACTGGACCGTATCCCATGATTTTCGGATCAAGCGCAGCATTTGCATAGGACTTAATAGTTGCTAACGGCTCCAGACCCAGCTCGTCTGCTTTTTCTTTTGACATCAGGACCAGCATTGCACCCCCATCATTGATTCCAGAAGCATTTCCGGCCGTAACCGTACCATTTTCCTTAAAAGCAGGACGAAGCTTCGTTAGTTGTTCTATCGTCAGCCCATGACGTGGGTGTTCATCTTGGTCAACCAAAATCGTCTTTCCTCTACGTTTATATTCAACAGGTACGATTTCATCTGCAAATCGTCCTTCTAACTGGGCCTTCTCAGCCTTCATTTGGCTATATAAAGCAAATTCATCCTGCTTTTCTCGGCTGATTTCCCACTGTTCGGCAATATTCTCCGCAGTTACGCCCATATGATATTGATTAAAAACATCCGTTAAGGCGTCATACGTCATTGAATCTACTGCTTCGGCATTACCCATTTTCTGTCCAAAACTATAATTTGGAAGTAAATATGGGGCATTGCTCATGCTCTCAATACCCCCAGCAAGAATCACATCGGCATCACCGAGGGCAATGAATTGGGCCCCCATTATTACCGTACGTAAGCCTGACCCGCAAAGTTTATTAATGGCCATGGCCGGAGTTGTTTCCGGAACCCCTGCATGAATCGCAACCTGACGTGCCACATTTTGTCCTAATCCAGCAGATAGAATATTCCCGATCAATACCTCATCTATCATGTCAGCCGAAATATTTGCCCGCTTAATCGCTTCCTTTGCTGCCACAACCCCTAGTTCAACCGCTGAAACATTGGCAAGACTGCCCCCAAACGTACCAACTGGTGTCCTTGCTGCCCCTACAATCACTACTTCTCTCATAATTCTTCCTCCTTCTCCATTTTTAATTTTCCCAGTTTAATAAAATTACGGTCCCTCTTATTGATTCTCTGAGAAACGGTAGATTCCTCATACGTGAATATCCCTTCTCCCGACTTCGTCCCAAGCTTCCCCTCATCCACCAAATCACGAATCAAAACAGGAGCTTCCTTACTTTGATCCAATACTGGTGAAACATTATCAAAAACACGCTGCCATGTATCCAGTCCGCCAAAATCAGCAATCTCGATTGGCCCAGTAAAGGCCCATCGAAACCCTGGTCCTGCCGTTATCGCTGTATCAATATCCTCAGCATTGGCAACACCCTCTTTTAATAGATAAAAGGCTTCCCGCATCAAGGCGGTCTGCAAACGATTAGCAATGAATCCTGCTATTTCTTTTTTCAATAGAATCGGAGACTTACCGAT
Organism: Peribacillus sp. NPDC060253; assembly: GCF_042727425.1. Lineage (NCBI taxonomy): Bacteria > Bacillati > Bacillota > Bacilli > Caryophanales > Bacillaceae > Peribacillus > Peribacillus sp. NPDC060253. Next base: position 9,294 of record NZ_JBHXAS010000058.1, on the reverse strand, counting down.
TTTACGCATCAAATCACATGTTGTCTTGACGATTTCCGGCTTTGTTTCGTTATGCTGAACGATTTCAACCAATGGAACCAAATGGCCAGGATTAAAGAAATGCGTGATGACCATTCGTTCCGCAAACGAAGCCTTCTCCATCAATTGAGAAATCGGAAAAGTCGATGTATTTGAAGCAACAATTGCATCCGGTTTGATTATTTTCTCCAATTGCTCATATAGATTTAACTTTAACTCGATTACTTCCGGAATAGCCTCAATGATAAAATCAGCATCCCTTACGGCACTTTCCAAATCAACACTATATGTAATATTAGCTAATGCACCTTGCTTTTCCTGTTCTGTCAAAACCCCTTCCTCAATGAGCAGTGATAGATTCTCAGAAATTCGATCTTGGGCATGTGATAGAAACTCTTCCTTAATATCGTTGATGGTGACGAAATACCCGCCAGCTGCAAAAGACAAAGCGATTCCACTTCCCATTACACCTGAACCGATAATGGCAATTTTTTTAATCATCCAGCTTCCCCTTTCCACTTTAAATAACCTGTATTTACTCACATTTTATTCATGCAATATCTATGCCAATGCTTAGGAAAACAAAATTCTTTTGTTATGTTGAAAATCATGTTAGACTCTTACTCATTAACCTAAACCATATTTTTATAACCTTCCCTTTATATTTCAAAGTTTGCTTCCCAATTGAAACATTCCCTGTACTTAACATAAAATGACAGACTTAGGCCATTACATTTTTTTTGGAGGAATGTAATATGGTTAAAGATAAAGTGGCGATAATTACCGGATCTGCGAGAGGAATTGGCTTTGAGATTGGTAAGATATTTGCTGAAAATGGCGCAAAGGTCGTTTTGTCCGACCTAAATCAAAACACAGTTGAAAAAGCTGCTTTAGACCTAAGAAACAAAGGCTTGGAAGTTATTGGCTTAAAAGCGGACGTAACAAGTGAAGAGGATATTATCCAACTAATCAAACAAACTAAAGACAAATATGGACGAATAGATATTTTCATTAATAACGCAGGCCTTCAGCATGTTGCACCAATCGAGGATTTTCCAACTGAAAAATTCGAACTGATGATCAAAATCATGCTGACCGCTCCATTCATTTCGATTAAAAACGTTTTGCCTATCATGAAAGAACAAGGCTTCGGCAGAATCATCAACATCTCTTCCATTAACGGTCTAATTGGATTTGCCAACAAAGCAGCGTACAATAGTGCAAAACACGGTGTTATCGGATTAACGAAAGTCGCCGCCTTAGAAAGCGCCTCTTTAGGCATAACCGTAAATGCCCTTTGCCCAGGATACGTGGACACACCTCTCGTCCGCGGTCAACTGGAGGATTTAGCAAAAACAAGACAAGTACCACTAGAAAGCGTTTTGGAAGAAGTCATCTATCCACTCGTCCCACAAAACCGCTTGCTCGATGTAAGCGAAATTGCCGACTACGCCATTTTCCTCGCAAGCGACAAAGCACGGGGCATCACCGGCCAGGCAGTTGTGTTAGATGGTGGGTATACAGCTCAATAAAAGGATACATCTGTAAAATGACGATTACCCGAATAGACGACACCAAAAAAGTGTCCTTTATTCGGGTTTTTCTATATCGAGCAAGACCTAAATTTTTTTCACATTACAACCAAGGGATAGCAGGTTGCATTCCTGCTCAGGTAAAAAATAAACAAAAAAAGCGATTCTTATTAAGAATCGCGCCCATCTGCAAAAGAACCAAAAATAAAAGGTTACTTGGATCCCTTATTGAGGGTTCATTTCACTTTTCATCCAGTCAAGATCTGATGATTTTTCCAAAGTAATCGTTGCATTTGGACTCCAAAAATTCTTTAACGTTCCATGGGTATGTTCGATAATGCGAGGGGCTGATAGGTAATCGGCATCATTCGTTGTGTGGGCGTCAGTGATAAGGGTGACGTCATAATTCAAATCAAAGGCTCCTCGGCATGTGGAATCAACACAGTATTCCGTCTGTGCACCACAAATGTAGAGGTGCGTTGCGCCAAGCTTGTCGAGTGTTTGTTTTAAAGGTGTGTGAGTAAATGAATTCGGTACGGTTTTATGGATGGTAACCTCTTGATGGAGGGGGTTCTCAAGTCGCGGGTGAAGCTGCCACCCAGGTTCGCCTTTTCTCATTGGACCTTCTGGATGTTCGTGCTGAATATACATTATCGGAATCTGTTGTTCTCTTGCACAACGAATTAATCGGTTGATGTTATCAATTGTCTTATCCCGTTTATACCCGTGTTCCACGACGGCCGTTTGCACATCAATGATAACTAATACTTTCTTTCCCAACCGTAAACACCTCCTTATTTCATTTGTTTTCATTATAACAAAACTCTGACTTGTTATATATTAGATCTTTCCTATCCTTATCCTCATGAACTGCCCCACTTTCTTGGGAAAAGGATGATATCTCGGCTCCTGACAGTGGAGAAGTGACAGGAATACAGACACTTGATAATTTAAATGGATTCACATATCGCATGGTCGGGTCTCAAAATCTGGTTATATATCTGGCTTACCATTTCTTGGTGATAATCATCAAGAGAAAAGCGAACAGGATAAAGATGATATCGGCTTTTTGCGTGTATAACAATTATAGGCTCACCCATATTTGGCCTGACTAATATGGATGAGCCTTATATATCTTTATAGCTAACTGTTGTTGAAGATTCTTTGACTGCTACTATATATGTTGCAGCTTTTTCATAGCCATCCATTTATTTAACTAATGCCGCTCTCAAATTAATGCCATATTCCAAATAACCCTTTAAACAGGTCAACATATAAACCCAGCCCTCTTTATTATCGATCATTTGACTGATTAACTCATCATCATTTTCCTTAAAGCCTTCTTCGTTGACTTCAATGATTGTACTTGAATTATCCAACTCTTCTAGCGTAATAGTTACAATATGTCCTTCTCCCCACTCGAAAACAATTTTCTTATGTTCATCGATTTCGATTACTGTTATATCTGCTTGTGCATTGTATTCATCATATCTCAAAGTAATCGTCTTGCCTTGTTCCCACCTTTTTGAACTCGATGAAAACCAAAAATTTCCGATTTTCGCAGGATCAACGAAGGCTTCAAATACTTCATGAGCTGGTTTTGAAATTTGAAATTTCGTAAGGTTATTCATATTAGTAACTCCACTCTCCTTCAAGGAATTTTTATACTAGACATTGTGACAAGATAGCATGATGGTTTGATACTTATTGCACGATTGTTGACTGCTCTTCTTCAAGGTTACACGCTTAATCAAGAAAGAGCAATCTAGGCAACATGGAAATAATGGTTTTAAAGCAACGTGCCTTTTAATTCCTGCAATCCATGTATCTGCTTGAAGATATTTAAAGCATTTCCCACTATTCCTGTTACTTCTTATTCTCTATCAATAGCCTCTTTTTACCTTTTGCGCCAATGGTTCCAATTATTTTTGTGTGTAACTTGTATGTTTAAGCATGGTCTTATAATATTATGTTAGTTACAAATTTGGACGTAGTCATAAAAACAGGACCATTAGGAAAGAGAGGGATTTAGCATGGCTCGAACTTCATTTCAGGGTGAAATTCCCAAGGAACAAATAGAGGTATGCCCAGTCACAGAAGCACAAAATGTCATTGCAGGTAAATGGAAAATCATTATTCTCTGGCATTTGAAAGAGACAAGGCGATTTGGTGAGCTTCAAAGATTGGTGCCGGGAATCTCAAAAGGAATACTGACTAGTCAGTTGAGGGAATTAGAAAGAGATCAAATGATAAACAGAAAAGTGTATCAACAAGTACCTCCAAAAGTTGAGTACTCTTTAACCAATGCAGGGGAAAGTTTTATACCGATACTGGAGAGTATGGGAGAATGGGGTAAAAAATATACAACGAGTGTAAAGAACAAGAGCACCCAATAATAGAATGATTTTTTATGGATTTTGACTGTATCTCAAAAATAATAGGATATAGTCTCTATATGACTCCCTTTTCACACGGTTGCTCCCATCGGGGAAATGAAAACAATATTTATGTCCTAGACGAGTCGGATCAAAGTTCATGCATCCATTGTGCTTTCCATATTTCGATGACCCTTGATATGTCTATTGCTTACACTAAACAAAAGCAGTAAAGTTACTTGGAAAAGGAGAGATACTTTTATGAATGATCAGAAGCAAACTATAAAATTCCATACATTTAAGCAGCTTCATAGCCAATCATCTACGTTTGTACTGCCAAACGCTTGGGATGCCAGTAGCGCCAGAACTTTTCAAGAAAGTGGATTTAAAGCGATTGGTACAACAAGTGCTGGTATGGCCATTTCATTAGGTTATTCAGATGGTGGAAACCTACCCTTTGAAAAATTGATCGAATCTCTCAAAATGATCGTCGATTCTGTGCATGTTCCTGTAACGGCTGATATTGAGTTTGGCTACGGAACTTCTATTGAAGAAGTGGTAGAAAACGTTAGACAGGTTCTTTCAACTGGAGTGGTTGGAATTAACCTTGAAGATGGGACAGGAAATCCGGAGGATCCTATTTTTGATAGTTCATTACAAGTTGAAAAAATAACGGCCATCAAAGAAATGACTCGATCATTGAACATGCCTTTATTTATCAATGCACGTACTGATCTGTATTGGTTGAATATTGGTGACCCTGCGACTCGTCTTCAGTCTGCCATCAATCGGGCAAAAGCTTATCAACAGGCAGGCGCAGACTGTATTTTTATTCCTGGTGTAAAAAATATGGATACCATCGAAAAGCTTAGACGGGAAATTTCTTGTCCAATCAACTTGTTAGCTGGGGCAGATACACCTTCTTTGAATCAGCTATCTGAACTTGGAATTGAGAGAGTTAGCAGTGGATCTGCACCTTTTAGAGCCACGGTATCATTATTAAGAAAAATTAGTGATGATATTATCAATCAAGGAAATTTCCAGCGAATGATAGACGACGTGATCACTTATAACGATGTGGCTGAATTGCTAAAGCCATGTACAGATAAAAATGAGATCTAACCACATGCCCATCTAGCTTGAGTGAATTTGTACCCAAAACGAAGAAAATGCCGCTTTATCATTCAAAAAAGCCGATTTCCTATACAAGGAATCGGCTTCGATGATTCTTTTGCGTTGAGTTAAGAATCAGATTGAGTGAAAAAAAAGTTAAATGAACCAACGTAAACCCATGAAGAAAATAACGCCCGCAATTACAGTTGCCAGTAAACTGCGTGTCTTTATCGCAATAAAAAAAGTGGGTATAGCTGCTAAAAGTTCAACATTATTCGTAAAAGACGCAATTTTCCCGTCATGCATCAATATCTCCTGACCTATCAAAGCAGCAATAACCGAAATGGGGACATAATTTAACCATCGCATTCCCCACTCAGGTAATTCAAAACGACTAAGAACCATAAGTGGAACAACCCTTGGAATGAAAGTTACGATAGCTGCTCCTAAAATAATCAAAAAAACATCCAATCTTACTTCCATTTTTCCACCACCATCCCTATCGTTGAGGCAATGATTGTAGCAACAATGATCCCCATACTGCTGGAAAACACGAAAGAACTTGCCACTGCAATCACAACTGCAATGATGGCGACAGCAACATCGATTTTGATTTTACTTCTACCTAATATGGAAATGACGAGAATTCCAATAAACATGGCTGGTAAGGCAAATTCCAGACCGAATTTTTCAGGATTTGAAATCCATTGTGCCAAAAGTGCTCCTGCTATATTGGCTAAAACCCAATTTAAATAGGCAGTTATATTGAGACCATGCATCCAATTTTCGCTGATACGCTTCTTGTGCGCAGTCTGGTTAATGGCAACACCAAATGTCTCATCCGTGAGCAGAGATCCTACTAGCATGTTCCTAAGTGGAGAAAGATGTCGAAAATAAGGAGAAAGTGCTGCACTTAGTAGTAGGTGACGAAGATTAACGAATAGAATGGTAATAATGATGGCAGTAGGAGAGCTACTTGCTGCAATCATCCCTGCAGCAATGAATTGAGCTGATCCAGCATAGAGAATTAAACTCATCAGGGCTATCTCAGCTATGCTAAGTCCCGCTGTCTTTTGAACGACACCAGCAGCTAACCCAATGCTTAAATAACCAAGCAACGTAGGGACGCAATCTTTTACCCCTTTAATAAAACGATCCTCTTCTCTTTGAGATCCAAGTGTATCCACATGGACGTTCTCTAGACTCATCTTATTCCCTCCTTGCTCTAATTTTTTCTCTGGAAGTTATAAAAATCTAAACGTGATTGAAATACGTTCAAAATACAACATGAAACAGATCATGGTCGTTTTTCCAGAGATTTTCACTTTCTGAGGACCCTATTCTTGCTTCATATTTGCGAACATCATTACCCCCATGTTTAATCACAACGTTTTTCTAAATGAATAACCATTTATCATAATCTAATTTCTCTTCATAAAAACGGTGAGCTTTTATTCGTTGAATCCCAGATTCCAATGCCACTCCATTTTCTTTTGCCCAGTTATGTATATAAGTTAATTCCCCCTCAAGTTACCTTACATTAATACCGTGGTTCTCTCTTCAACCAAACTGCCCATTTATTCGCAAAAAGAAGAGCTGCCTTAAAGACAGCTTCGATTCTAAGACTAAGCACCTTCAATTGATTAACAATTGATAATCATTTACATATTATTCGTTTGTTTGAAGAGCTAGCTTTATTCCCAAACCAATGTAAACTACCCCTATGGCTTTCCCAAACCAATTTGAACCCTGGTTAGATTTGACGATTAAATTATTACCAATTGTACTTGTTAGGAACACTAAGAGAGTGGTATATAATATGCTCATCAGTACAAATGTTAACCCGAGCATCAAAAGCTGAATTGTCACTGGTGAACCATCACTTCGTACAAATTGTGGTAAGAAAGCTAAGAAAAATAGTGAAGTCTTGGGGTTTAGTAATTCAATTAACATAGCCTGGCGAAACGATAGCTTATTGTTCACTTTCTTCGTGATAGGTTTTTTTTCAACTTTTTTTGTTTTTTCAACCAAAGCTCTTATCCCTAAATAAACTAAGTATGCTGAACCTAAATATTTAACCACTCCAAATGCAAGTGTAGATGTCATTAATATCGCAGAAAGTCCAACAACTGCCGCAAGAGTATGTATTAAATCACCAACAGCAATACCCAAACCTGTGATAATTCCATTCCTTTTTCCACCTTTTATAGTTTGAGTTATTGTCAAAAAAACAGCGGGACCTGGGATTAAAAATAACATCAAAACAACTATCACGAAAGTCAACATCATACATCGCTCCCTTCAATTGTAAATCCGACCAATACATCGTTTATATTAACACGTTTAACATAGTAAAATAGACGCTTTATTCAATAATCCGATCCCGTTTGTTGCTATAGAAAAAAGCTGATTGCCACCGCCGTTTAAAGAAGTAGTTTCCGTAAGCTAGACCTAGGAATCCCTTTGCATACCCATAAAGCAAAAATAACCCCCAAAACGTTTAAATGAACTTCTTTGTTAAAGAAAGCCCCAAATTTTGTTCGGGGGCACTACATAACTTTATCTTGATGGCAATGTTCTACGATAGTTAAGGAACATCCTCAAAACTTTCAGCGAATTTTAATTTGCATTTACGCGTGTATCAAGAACTCCGAGGTGTTACTTCTTTAACATATAAATTTTACGAGGTCTTCCCCGAGGCGATTGAAGTTCTTCTCCTTTGTACTCCACTAGACCACATTCACTTAAACTACTCATAATTCTCTGGGCATTTCGAACGGACATGGATAAATGAGAAGCTAAGTCTGAGGAGGTGAAGCCATCCCAGCCCATACGATCAATCAATGCTTCTATTTTTTTATACGTTTTTACACTAATGTTAGCCTGATTTAATTTATCTAGCAGTTCTTTATCATTAGAACGGGAGGTATATGCCAATTGTTCTTCTTGACCTACAGATTCTATCATTAAACCATCTTCCTGGATAACGACGATCCCTGAACTTTCTTGCTTTTTCGAATGACGGATCGCTTTACGAGCATTGATTTCAGCCGATGCAGCCGTCTCACCAAAACCAATACCAACTGCAACTGAGACACCCATATCAAGGGCCAGTAATTGAACAGTACTTTGCAAACTACCAATTTCTCGTTCAATTGCCTTCCGTGAACTAAATATTTGATAGCGGCCGTTTCCATTTTCTATGAGGGATCCATCTAATTTTTCGCAAAATGAAAGCAATGTTTGTTTAATTTTCAGCTCCAAATGCTGAAGATGATAACGAATATTGACCTCGTCCACAAATTGATCAAACTGATCAATTTCAATAATCTCTACACCTATCTGACTATCTTTAAAATAGGTACTTTTTGCTTTTTCAATCAAAATCTTGACCGCTTGCCGAATTTCCATCTTTGTCATATTTATTTTGTAGACAGCAACATTTTCTTTCTTCAAGGCCTCATATACAGATTGTAAAACGGTTAGGACACCATGTATCTCCCCTTCCTTCCACAACTGAAGATGAAATTGAACAATTTCTTGATAATCATATTGTTCATCAAATGTTTTTATATAAATATGTTCGGTGGAAATCCCTAACTCTTGCAGCGACTCATGCAAAAAAAAGTCTTCCAATCGAATCATATCGATGGATAACTTATCGAAAAAATGTTTTTGATCTGCAGACATTTGTAATAAACATCTATATAAACTAGATCCTACAGGAGGACAATATGTAAAATTGGCCTCTGAATCCAACATTCCTTTTGCTATTCTATAAGGAACTGGTCCAGAGAAAAACCAACCATTTACTGTACTTTGGTGATTTTTTATAATGTCCGTAACCTCTCGTGCATCTTCATATGGAAAATCAATAAAATCTATTTCATGCTCAAATTCATTAGTTACATCCCGAATTTTCTTTAAAGATGCAAGTGGACCTACAACACCAATTTTATACAAGTTTCCTTCACCCCTACACCCTACTAGTAGATTTATTATATCAAAATAACCAATTAACCCCAACAGGGAATAATATTGAAATCCAAATATTAATAACATGTAAAGCACCGTTTGACATGAATATACAGTGCTACTTTTTAATATGGTTAACTTCTCAATCGTGGTTACGAATGCATTTCAAGGATCCTAAGCCCATTGTTTGTTTAGCAAGATTCCTAAAACTTGAAAAAAAAGGATTATACTTTATCTGAAAATTCTATTGAAATAGATTATTCTTAATTATATAATACATT
>NZ_JBHXAS010000057.1:0-31394 GCF_042727425.1 Peribacillus sp. NPDC060253 | reverse complement strand
ATTTACCATAATTTTTTCCATTAAAATATCGATCATATGTTCATACAAGAATAAATATAATTGCTTTTTATTCTGAAAATAATGAAATAATAACCCCTTTGATATTCCTGCTTCCTTGACGATTTCATTGGTGGATGCATTGTCATATCCCTTCTGGGCAAATTCCTTTATCGCAGCATTTATTATACGGTCTTGTTTTTCCTTATCCATGTTTAAAAATTTTGAAAACATAGGGGGAGCCCTCTTTTCTTTCATTCTAATTTTACGGTTGACCACATCAGTCAATCAAATTGTACTGCCGTTGACCTCTATGGTCAATATTGTTCAAGCTATATTTTTTACAAAAAAATGAAATTGAATGTTTACTCAAATTTTCACGATTAACCTTGATAACGGACAAAAAGAAAGAGCCTGTTTTGAAAATGTTTCTAATCAAAAACACGCTCTACATATATTCGTTTGAATCGTTCTTTTTGATAAGACCACCACCAAAGTTGGGTACTGTAAAGAATAAACACCTATTTTTATACACAACAAAAAGGGCCTAACAAATTAACAGTTCTTCTGAAATTAATAAAAAGATGGTTGCACTGAAAATTTCATTTATAGAGACCCATGATTAGTAATTGGGTACAGGTTCCCGTTTAAGGCAAATGAAACTCTGCCTGTTTCCTCAGATACAACCATTACAAGCGCATCACTTCGTTCAGTTAAACCTAAAGCAGCGCGATGGCGTGTTCCAAGCTTTTTGCCGCCTGATGATCTATCTGAAAGTGGAAGGACATTTGCTGCTGAATTTATCTGATTAAGACTAACCAGGACAGCACCATCATGAAGCGGATTTCCAGGAAAGAAAATTGATTCCAATAAAGAATGGGTTAACTCTGCTCTGATTGGAATACCTGGTTGAATCAAAGATTCAAGAGAATCCTCCCGTTGAATCACAATTAATCCACCATGTCTCAAATTCGACATATTTTGTACGCCAATTGTTAATTCCGGATATTTGTCAGTAAAAGGAGACAAATAACAGTTTAAATAAAAGGTTGCAGCTTTCATATCAATGTTTACAAAATTTTCTTTAATTTTCTCGAAATTTCCGAGGAGACAATAGTTTTCATCATCCATTGCTTCTAAATTATTTTGTAAAGCCATTATTACTTGGCGAATATCTTCTTTTAAAATTTGTTTCATTGGTGAAAAGTCGCAATTGGCATTATTCACAGCCATGTACCTCCCTTTTCTTCTAAATGAATTCGCCTCAAAAGTTCAGTTAATAAGGCTTGTTAAATATTTATTAATGTACTTAAAGTTTGTCTTCACGGGAATTATTTATTCATTATGGAATAAGCATGTTAAACAAAAGTAGTTTTCCATTCTTCTTTCATCTTTAACACCATCAATAATTGCTACATTTTATAATGTCATCTGGGGCAAACTAAAGCCTAAAACATGTTAGAAGGTAGCTGGAAGATATTTTATAATTTGAGGTGGTATAAAATGCCTAACGTAACTGTATTTGACCGGGGAACTTTTGAAGTAGAAATGGGGAAAAAGTTAGTATTAGCACTAGAAGATAACGGTATAAATATTCTCCATCGTTGTGGAGGGAAAGCAAAATGTACGACTTGCAGAATAGAAATATTGGCAGGTGATTTTTGCGAGGTAACAAATAAAGAAAAAAAGGCTTTGGAGGAAAAAGGAATGGAAGACCATTTGCGTTTATCTTGTCAAATATATGTGAGTGGTGACATAACCATTCGACCGATCATGACTGTAGAAAACTCTCGAATTGACGCTGGACCAAGACCAGCTGACTAAAATCAACCGATATTATTTAGCGGACCATTCATAAAATCCTAACATCAAAAATATAAGCTGGAACCGGCATCAACTGGTAGATAAATGTTGAGTCAATTAAGCGGGGACAAGCATGGCCCACTAACAAACAAAAATCCCCACAAAGCATCGACAGCAATCTGTCAACGCTTGTGGGGATTTGCATACCGATTTGTAATGCTATATATCTGACTACTATTGCTATAGTGATTCAGTTAAACATCCAAACGGCTTATAATCGTTCATGTTACTTTTTTTCCATGACCGCAAAGTAATTTTCTTCATTATCAGCAAAATTAAATACTCGTCCAGAAGGCATACTTACCATTTCTCCGACCTTGATGTTTTTATCCGAAAAGTCTTTATATAATTCATCGAGATTTTCCGAGAAAAACATTAAAGAGGGTGTATTAAGATTTAATTCAGGCTGCATTTTAGCAATGAATTCCTTATTGTGGAGGATAATACTCGTTTGTGCATCCTTTGTTGGAGCAATTTCAATCCACCTTAGCCCTTGGCCGTTATCTTCTTCAGAAACTACCCTAAACCCCACTTTTTCAGTCCAAAATTTCAATGTCTCATCTTGGTTATTTACATATAACATTATTTGGCCGACTTGATTGATCATTTGTTTACTCCCTTTCCATTGGTTCTGTTTTCATTATTATTTTTTCGTTTGAGCGTTATACCAATGCATTTAACATACAACTACTTATTTAAATTATACCAAATGTGAAATTTAGTCAATTTTTACCATAACCCATAACTTCTAGGTTATTCAATTAAAAACGCGCCACCGTTTTTTCTTTGAAACCTTCCCAACTTGTTGCTTTAGAAACAGGACACTTTCAAAGGCTCCTCATGTTTATAGATACTTGTCTGAGAACTTATCTGCCATTGCTCCGCTAATCAATTCACTTACAAATATTGCTTAATCATTTCTTCTACATATGATAACAAATCTGGGTACGTCGATTTTGCTGTCATACATTGCGCTACCTCCGTTAAAGGTAATATAGCTATATCTTCCTTTTTGGAGTAAAGAACTGTCTCTTCTTTAATGGCTCTAGGTATTCCATCAAGTATAGAGGAATAATGAAATACAGAATCAAACTCATACCATTTATAATCCTTTTTGATTTCACTTTTTATTACTTCTCCAATATATGCTCCGGTTCGTATCACTAACGTATCAAAATGAGCATGTAACAGTGACTTCCCCGTTTCAGTAGTCAGTAATCTTTTCGTATAAACATCCATATAACGAATGCTTTCAATAGTGAAGTCTAAATTTCTTTTCGATAGGTTTTCTTGATCCCAAGTATCTGTTGATACATCCAGATACATAAGTTTAGCCATACCCTTTAAATCATTTGTAATTAATTTTGTTTTATTTAAGAAACCGAACATACTATGTAATTTCTCCCCATTAACTATCCAATCGTTAAACCCATTATAATTATACCTCTTTTTAAAGGAGTCTTCCCTGAAAATAAGCAAAATTGCTATTTATTGTAGAATTTGCAGGACTTTTCAATTTTCCATAGAACAACTATACAGAGTATTGAATCAAAGGGGAGTGAAATATGTTTCTATCGAAAGAAGGTTTGCTAGATATATGGGAAGGAAACAGGAGATTGACAATCCGGGCGATTGAAGCTTTTCCTGAAGAGGAATTATTTCACTATACACCTGTTGAGAAACTTCGTCCTTTTGCAGTGATGGTTAAAGAAATTATGAACATTGAGAGAGCTTATATACGTGGAATTGCTCTTAACGAATGGGAATTTCAAGATTCATTTGCTTCAATTTCTAAAAAAGACGATCTACTGAAAGCATGTGAGAAAGTAAGGGAAGAGACTAGAAAGATGTGGCAGGAAATTACCGAGGAAACACTCGAAGTGGTTGAAAAGGATCCATTTTTCGGACCAGCACAAAGCCATTTTTCGAGACTTCAATATGCCTTGGAAAATGAGATCCATCATAGGGGACAGGGTTTTATCTATCTTAGAACACTTGGGATTGAACCACCGGAATTTTTCGTCAGGGAATAGTCTAATTCATAAGCATATTTGAACATGAAGCGAGTCTATTAAAAGCAACTTAATATCTTTGTGAATCATTTATAAAAAAAAGTGAAAACTTAGGAATTCAAGAAACTATATTTGTTTAGGAGTGAGTTAAATGTCAGTTGATGCGTATCTTAATTTTAATGGAAATTGTCGTAACGCAGTCGAGTTCTACGCACAGGTTTTCGGAACGGAAACACCACAAATCATGACCTTTGGAGAAACACCACCTAGCCCTGAATTTCCCCTGCCAGATGAAGCAAAAAATTTAGTCATGCATACAAGGCTGAATATTAATGGAAGCAATGTCATGTTTTCGGATGTGTTTCCTGGTATGCCTTTTATTGAAGGAAATAATATCAGCCTTGCATTTGTTTCTAATGATTTGGATGAGATTATTTCGGTCTTTAATAAACTTAAGGAAGGCGGCACTGTCGGAATGGATCTTCAAGAAACATTCTGGAGTAAACTATATGGTCAGTTAACGGATAAATTTGGTATTAATTGGCAATTCAACGTTGGTAGCTAAGAAAAGTACATGAAACTTTTTTGAGGCACCTGCAATATGGATATGGGGCTTTTCACTGGTGAAAAGCTTCTATATCCTTTTTGTAATTTCCATCAACATGATGCAAAGATGCCTGATATTAGCATATAAAAAATAACTTTTCGTTAATCCATAGAGATGACATGATGGGGCTGCTATATAAAGGCCTTTAAAATAGAGGGATTTGATAAAAGATGTGTTAGTAAAAGATGAATAACACAAAACATTTATGACTTCAGCAATCCTTATTGTCATCGTTTTCTTGGTTCATGATTAATGGTGTATAGTATTAGGGTACATTCAAGATATTTAATCTTATCGAATAAATCCTCATATACTGATACCCCCTATTACAGCAGGGTATACTTATAAAAAGCGTATTAAAGATGTAAACCGAAAAGGAGAAATTATGAAAAATAAAATTCAAAAAATCACAACAAACTTGTGGTTTGATACACAAGCTGAAGAGGCGTCGAAGTTCTACACTTCTATTTTCGAAAATTCTAAGATCGGAAGAATCACTCGCTATGGAAATGAAGGAAATCAAATCCACGGAATGCTAGAGGGATCAGTAATGACCGTTGAATTTGAACTAGAAGGACAATCATTCGTAGCGCTAAATGGCGGTCCGCAATTCAGATTTACAGAGGCAATATCTTTTATCATCCATTGCGAGGATCAAGAAGATCTGGACTATTATTGGGAAAAACTCTCAGAAGGCGGAGATGAAAAGGCGCAAGTCTGCGGTTGGCTGAAAGATCAATTTGGTGTGTCATGGCAAATTGTCCCTGCGAATCTATCCGAGATGGTGAACGAATCCAATCATGAAAAATCGGAAAGTGTTATGAAAGCACTGCTCCAAATGAAGAAAATTGACATAAAAACTTTAATACAGGCATACAAGGAATAAGATCCAAGAAATAATCTTGTAGGTTGTGTTATTAAGTTGTAATTCCTATTAGAAAAGAAAAATCTTTCAAAGTATACATGTAAAATGATTTAGATAGCTTTTTAAGGAGAAATATAACGATGGACAATATATTTACACCAGCCATTCAACGTGGAGATGAATTAATAGAAAGAAAAATCCGCTACGACTCCTTAGTAGTAGAACATAACTGTTTGGTGTTAAAAGCACACAAACAACATGTCGTGCTTTTTCATGAAATCATGGATTCCTTCACGATGAACGCGGGTCCTACAAAATTAACCATTCCTATCGGCAGTTATACAATCGCATATTATTGGAAAGACCGGCCTTATAATTTGTACATCTGGAGAGATCATGAAGGGAATTATTTAGGCTCCTATTTCAATATTGTAAAAAATACATATATGACGGATAGGTTGGTTTCTTTTGAGGATTTGATCATTGATATTTTGGTTCTTCCTAATGGGAACCACTTCATTTTAGACGAGGACGAGTTACCTGTGCCTTTAGACCGATTTGAGAATGGGTCTGTCCGACAATCTCTAAAGGCTTTATTGGATTCCATTGATAGTATCCTTTCTCAAACGCTTTCTGATTCTGAGAATTCATATAAACATGAAGACCTTCTTTCCTTGTGGGACAACTGATAACAATTAATAGTTGTTAGAGACTAGGTTCTTCACAAAAGAAAGAGGCCTACATTCATTTGGTAGGCCAGTAGTCTTCATTGTATGGAAACAGATTTTAAAAATGTCACTTAAAAAGTGAAAAAGTTTTTTTACTCTCCATCTGCTTGAGCAGATATGCTTTCAAGTTCATCAATGTTCTTCTTTACCTTCGCACTATATGAGTAGTCTCCGTAGCAATAGGGATATCGGAAATTTCCTTTGTCTCCGCCGCAATCATAAAGCGTGGGGTTTTTTTCGACCTGAATCATTGAGAACTTCTTCGCAAGTACTTCAGTATGTTTGCCCCCTCTCTTTGCAATGTAATCAATGTACCCAATTCCCATGTTATAAGCTTGAAGGATCGTAGCAAAGTCCACGTCCTTTTTGTTGCCGTATTCATTGATCCTCTTGAAATGTTTCACTCCATACTTAATGCTCTCCGTTGGATCTGTGATTGTATTCGGATCAAGTCCGGCAGATTCTGAGGCCTGCATGGGATCACCACCCCTTCCGCGACTTTCTTGCTGCATCAAAGCAATCAATGTCGCGGTATGATCCTCGAGGCCATATTTTGCTAATTCGTTATTGAGAGGGGAACGATACTTTTCGACGTTCGTAAAAGAATTAATCGAATTTACCGATGTGGAAACATTGCCTGAAAACGGGCTTTTCATGATTTCCTTTATGAGCAAAAATGCAAAAATCAGGATAAAAATGATAAAAATGTTCTTTGATTTCTTTCTTTTCTTTCGTTTCTTCTTCACAATATCTCTCCGTTATTCCTAGGTTATATATTCATATATTAACAAATAGTAAGAGTAATAACTATTTAGAATTCCATTTATATTGATCTTGCTTTTACTTTTAAATGGGTATTCTCATAAATTTCTGACTTAGTCACAAACGTATATTTTTGTGACAATGAGACACCCTAGTAGTTGGAGGTGATATGTATGGATAAGAAAATTGATCAAGAAGAAATACTTGAAGAAAGAAATAAGAATAAATATACGAATGACTTTGGGGCAGATCCAGACGAACAAGAGATGAATGGTTTGTATGGGATGCTGGAAACCGAATATGAGGATAAGCTTCACGATAAAGAAAAGTAACGATTAGTACCTTTAATAGTTTTGTTAAGCGCCTTGTATGGCGTTTTTTTTTTATGAGTTTCATCGCTATTGAAACTCTTGAATCTTATACTTTAGGTCCGTACGTAGCTTTATCTAAACTGATTATTTGGACATACAAAAAAACCTATAAAGTCGTCGAATTCCCTATCCCAATACGTTTTGTCACTTACTATAAAGCATTACATAAACATCAATTTTGCCATATAATTAAGTAAAGGGAGTGACCTAATACTGTCACTCCCTTTACTTAATTAGTATTGTGAAGATTGTCCGCCATCAATCGGAATGACTGCACCGTTGATGAACTCTGATTCCCCTGATAAAAGGAAGGCGACTAAACGGCCGACTTCTTCAGGTTTACCAAAGCGTTTCTTAGGATTCACACTGACGAAATCCGCCATTGCTTCTTCCCAATTCTCTCCGCCTATTTGCCTGAATGATCCTTCTACCATCGCTGTTAAGATTACTCCGGGTGCAATGGCATTTATGCTGATTCCGTATTGACCATATTCTATGGCCGCTGTTTTTGTTAAACCTGCTACAGCATGTTTACTTGCAACGTACGCAGTTTGGTTAAGCACAGCACGAATTCCACCCACAGAAGCAACATTCACCACTGCCCCTGTCCCTTGTTCTTTCATGATTGGCAGAATGTATTTCATACCATAAAATACACCATTGATATTGATGTCCGTTACTTTGTTGAAAACCTCACTATCGTATTCCGCTGTAGGTGCCTGTTTACCTTCGATACCAGCATTATTATAGAATCCATCGACTCTACTGTATTTCCTGACTGTTTCGTCTACATAGTTTTTTACTGCTTTTTCATCCGATACGTCTGCAGTCATCAAAAGCACTTCAGAATTTGGTGCAATTTCCAAGATTAATTTTTTTGTTACTTCTAAAGATGAATGGTTTAAATCAACTAAAGAAAGTTTTGCTCCTTCTTTAGCCATTTCCAATGCAGCTGCTTGTCCTAAACCTGATCCTGCACCAGTTATGATTACAACTTTCCCATCGAATCGTTTGCTCATATGTCAAAACTCCCCTTTATGTTAGTTGGAAATCTATTTGATTATACTGATTACCCCTTAAAGCTTAAGAATCCATCATCAACAGGAATGACTTGTCCATTTATGGCATCAGCTTTTTCAGAGAATAAGAACGTTACAACTTCAGCAACTTTTTCTGGCTGAATCAATTTTTTCCTCATATGGAGTTGTGCCAAACTGTCCAGGAATTCTTGATTATCACCAATGATTGGAGTTTCGATAAAACCTGGTGCCACACCGACAACACGAATCCCATATTGCGCAAGTTCAATAGCGCCAGATTTAGTCATGGCGATGACTGCAGCTTTTGCCGCATGGTAGTTAAAGCTGCCAATTGAAACCATCGTCCCATATATTGAGGCTGTATTAACAATCGTTGCGCCGGTTACACCAAGCTCCACCATCTTCCTTGCTGCAAAATACATGCCATAGTAAACACCGTGTTGGTCAACATCCACGACTCTGTGGTAAGACTCTGGATCCATCTCTAAAAATGGTTTTACAAGCCCAATTCCAGCATTATTGAAAATGCCATCGATGGTGCCATGTTTGGCAACTGCAGCTTCAACCATCGCTTCAACTTGTTCCGCTTTAGCTACATCCACTTTCACAAAAGAAGCTGTGCCTCCCTTTTGTTGAATAGTCTCAGCCGTTTCTTTAGCGGCCACATCATTGTAATCCGCCGCGACGACAATAGCTCCCTGTTCAGCTAATTTATATGCCGTTTCCTTTCCTATTCCACTGCCTGCTCCTGTAATTACTATGACTTTTCCTTCTAAACTCATGTATTCGTCCCCCTATAATAAAGTTTTTTGCTTATTAGATTAAAATGGCCCCGCCATCGATTACAAGTTCTTGACCCGTAATGTGGCTGGAAAGATCGGATACTAAGTACATCATTAGATTTGCAATTTCCTGCGGCTCAGCATATCGGCCATCAGGAGTCGTTGCTTCCAATTGCTTTCTAGCCGTTTCAGCTGCCGCGGAATCACCTTGACCAAAGCCGCCTTCTATCGACCGCATCATAGCCGTGTTGACGACACCTGGGCAGACGGCATTCACCCGGACACCGTGGGGAGCAGCTTCGACGCCAGCTGTTTTCGTCATTCCAAGAACCGCATGTTTACTTGCGCCATACGCCACCATGTTTGGCGTTGCCAGTAACCCAGCTCCAGAAGCAGTATTCACGACCGCCCCGCTTTTTTGTTCAATCATATGGGGCAATACATGTTTTAAGCCCAAGAAAACGCCGCGTACATTTATTGACATTAATTGATCGAAAACCTCAGTAGGATAATCGATAAGCGGCATGATTTTGCCTTCCCACCCTGCATTGTTCAGGAAAATATTCCCATAAGAATCTATCGTTTTTTGAACATAATTTTTGATATCGTCTTCCTTTGAAACATCGGCTTTAACGAACTTCGCTTCGCCGCCTTTTTCTTTGATTTCATTTACCGTTAACATGCCAGCCTCTTCGGAAAGGTCTACAACAACAACTTTAGCTCCATTTTCTGAAAGTGTAATAGACGCTGCCCGGCCGATTCCCCCGCCGCCACCGGTAACAATTGCAACTTTTTCTGTAAAATCAAAAGCTTGCATAGTATTCTCCCTTTCTCCCTTTGATCTTGGTGATGATATTCTTGTTTGAATACGATTACATCATATCATTATTTTTGTCGATTGTCGACAATTTGATTTTAGAGTCAAAGACTCTACATCACTCCACGATTCAAGGCTTCTTGAATTTCATTTTTTGCTTTTACGAAATCGTCTTCGAGAATGGCCTCAATAGACATTTGTAATCTTAAATGGAAATTTTCCATCGTTTCTGTATTCCATTGACTTTGGGCAAAAACCATGAGGATATGACTGGCTTCCTCAAAAAACCTGGATAAAGCTTTGTTTTTAGCGATTGAAAAAATATATCGAAATATCTGTTCAGCTTTTTTTTGATACTCCATTACATTACTTTTCTCACACTCAACCGTTGCGCTTTCCAAATGGTTACGTAATGCTTGCCTATTTTCTGCATGCCACTTCCCTTGGGAAAATTCAATGCCCATCTGAATCAACCCGATCGTAACATCATTGTATTCAACGATTTCGTTTTGTGAAAATGGCTTGACGATGGTACCCCGCCTCGGTATTCTCTCAACAATCCCGTCAACCTGCAATAGATAAAGGGCTTCCCGAACTGGTGCGCGGCTCGTATTCAATTCTTTGGAAATGTCTTCTTCGACGATTTTCTCTCCAGCTTCTATTTCCCCTTCAATGATTTTTTTTAAAATGTGTTTAGCGATTTGTTGTGGCAGCGATTCTCCAAAATAAATGCCATCTGTAAAATTGGAAGTATTTCCAAACATCTTTCAGCACTCCTATACTTCTATAATTAATTTTAGTATAACATAAGGATAGGAATTACCTTCCTTATAATTTTACAGCACCTGTTATGGAAGTGACCAAGAGTAATGTAGTAAACCATGACAGATGGAAAAGCTCAGAAAGATTGTGACCGAACGCCTCTTCGAAGTGTGTACATATCCTCTTTTTCCGGTAGATACAACAAATATAGAGCCCAATTCATAAGAGGTCTCCTTGTGTACTTTTTTAATCCACAAGCCGAGGTTTTGCTGGATCGCAGTTTGGTTTTTCCGAGTTTGTCGATTCAGTGAGTTTCGTTAAATAATAACATTCTTCACGCTAATTATGATCTGCCATTATTTGTATTCCTTAGCCTACAAACTTATTAATAAATTATGGACGATTTATCATTGCCTAATCTTTTAAATTGCTTTTTATATGGTTCCAGCTGGATTACTGTAGATTTACTCTACATAGTTCGTGAGCTTTTGCCATCCTTCAACGGAGCTGCGGAAGTTATTCCCTAAACATCTTGGGCTTACGTAATCCATAATTATAGATGTTGACAGGATTAACGATTCCGTGGGCGGGTATGTTAGTAACATAAGTTTCTGTCTAAGCACTCTTTTCTTGAACAACATATGCCTGCATGTCAGTTAGGTGGATGCTGAATTTAAATACAATACTTATAAATTAGGGGTTCTTTTTTAAAGGATTGATAATCACTTTAAAATACCCCTGTTTTTTTATCCTTTTAATAAAGGAATATTTGGTTGGGCCCACAGACTATTAATGAAGATAGGGGGACTCTATGTCATTTTTAATCACTTTGCTCGGATTATTAATTTCCATAATACTCGCTACAGTATTAAATGCCAAATGGTCTCGTATTCCACTACCGATTTACCAGATAGCCATCGGAGCAGCCCTTTCATTATTGCCACTTCGCTTATCATTGGATTTTCATTCGGAATTATTTATGATTTGTGTCATAGCTCCACTACTCTTTACAGAAGGGAAAAATACCTCACGAAAAGAAATGCTTGAATTGCGCAAGCCTATTCTGTTATTGGCATTTGGGTTGGTTTTTGTGACTGTGTTTGCAGGAGGGTATTTCATACACTGGTTAATACCGGATATGCCAATGGCTGTTGCTTTTGCTTTGGCAGCTACAATTACCCCTACGGACGCGGTAGCAGTTCACTCGATTACAAAAGGATTGAAGTTGCCGGGAAATATGATGCCGATCCTTGAAGGAGAATCACTTTTCAATGATGCCGCCGGAATCGTTGCTTTTAAAGTTGCCTTGGCCGCTGCTTTAACAGGTGTTTTTTCTATAAAAGACGCTTCGCTTAATTTTATATTTGTGGCCTTAGGGGGAATCATAATCGGCCTCCTTTTGGGCTATTTAATCGTTAAATTGCGATTGTTTTTACGGGTTCATGGACTTGAAGAAATTTCCATGTCTATCGTAATTGAGCTGATTACACCTTTTGTCATCTATATGGCAGCTGAAGAATTCCATGTTTCCGGAATCCTCGCAGTGGTTTCAGCAGGTGTCATTCATGGCATTGAGCGGGACCGCCTTCAGAGTTCAACAACTAAATTGCAAATTGTATCGACCAACACATGGTCAGTATTAGGTTATTTACTGAATGGGCTTGCATTTACTTTATTAGGATTTATGTTGCCGAGCGTTTATCAGGAAATCGAGTCCAACTTAAATAGGGGTGCTCTCTTTGGAATAAGTGTATTGATCGTTCTTTTATTATTGGTGATCCGCTTCATTTGGGTATACATCCTGCATGATACTTTCACAAAAAACAGAGTGAATCCATTAGAGCAATTCATTATGTCCCGAATTCATCGCGAAGAGATCAAAGTCACCGATGATAAGAATGTTACAAGATCACGATATGCATTATTGACATCCGTTTGCGGCATTCACGGAACCATTACATTAGCTACCGCTTTATCCTTGCCATACTTTATGCCGGATGACACCTTATTCCCTATGCGTAATACTGTCTTGTTTATCGCAGCTTGCGTTATTTTGTTAAGTGTCTTCTTGGCAACGGTTCTCTTGCCGATACTTGTAAAGACACCGACTGAATATGCAGATGAACGCCTAACCTCTGAGGAAGCTTATAAAATTGTATTAACAAAAACGATCAATCAGCTGAGCAAAGAAACAAACATGGACAATCAAAAAGCGGTTTATCAAGTAATGGATGATTTAAATGAACAACTGATAGATTTGGAACGAGGCATTACGAATAGACCGGACAATCGGACAATACAGAACTTAGTGGAGCAAGGGGCCATTGCGGAATTGGAAGTCGTTTCTGGATTAGTCGAAAAAGGAACTGTATCGGAAACAGCCTTTGAGCTATATAAAGTGTATATTTCCAGAAAATTAAATTACATGCAAAAATCATATCTACAAAGAGCTTGGATTTTTTTGCAGGCATTTCTTTTCAAGAAAAAGCTCAATGTCAAATGGGATAAAAAATGGGAAGCAAAATTGGAGGACTCCTTGGATAAAAACTCGGAACTGATCCGGGAGTTCCGTAAAGCTCAAAAAGAAGCTTCAAAGGAAGCCATTTCGTTAATCAAACAACAAACTACACCAGAAAACCGCCATGAAGTCATGCTTGTCATCCAAAGATATAATCGTTACCTGAATCCATTCGGAACTTTAAGTGAAAAAGAAGCAAATCGCTTACACGAAATGGTGAGTCATTTTCAATTGAATGCGATGCAAATCGAACGGGATATCATTCAGCAAATGGTTGAAGAGGATCGAATATCCACAAAAACAGCAACTGAACTTAGACAAAACTTAATCTATGATGAAATGCTCATGATACAAAATTAATATCCTATCCAGATTCAATATCTAGACAAGTCGAAAATTGAATATTTTTCTGTTTTACCTATTTGAACGGGATCAAATCCCCATAACGTTGCCAACAAGCTGGATCAAAAGGTAAAAACCCGGCTACGTCACTTTGACCGTGAATAGCAGGGTTTTTACTATTGTAAATGCCTTGAATGATTGATGCGGGATTTCGGGTATTCTCATGATGGACAATTTCCTTCATTGTCCCGCCATTAAATGGAACCCCGTAATACTGGGTATTTTCTGTACCGTCTTGATCGAAACCAGCAATGATAAACCTGCTCTCCTTATCATATAGGGGTCCTACCAACAAAACGCGGAAAACATACGCTAAGAGAGTAACATCAGGAAAATACGGGTTTACAACGGTAAGGAAATCCAAATATAAAAAACGCCTAATTTCTCGCTTTTAACACCTAGAAATTAGGCTTTAGTTATTTCATTAAAGCGCCCTTTTCTGGAATATTGATTAAGCACTAATTTGTCTTTCTTTTTAATATAAATAACCCAATTAAGTATGCCTAACCCTAAAATTATTAGAAACATATTTGAAGAAATAATATCCCCGCCTAAATTTAATTCGTCAGGTATGAAGCCTATGATAATTAGGTTAATACCAGAAACAATTAACTTTTTTACTCAACTACATTACCAAAAACCATATTTTTTGTAACAATCTCTTATCATGCTATTAGTCTGTCACTTTGATCGATAATTTGTGTATATTTTAAGTGTTATTTTGCACATCCAACTATAAAACCCAGCTACCTTCACATGAGAAGATTAGCTGGGTTTCTTAATTATGTACATCCAATCATTTATAGAACTATTCGGATTCGCCTAGTAGGCCCATTGACAGGGTTCTGGCTCTAATCTGTCAGATATTTTCCGATTACCAGAAAATTGTTCTTGCTAGTATCATGTAATTCACGCCTCTGTTGCTTTCATAAGTTCGTATATTTTGCGAGTTGTATTTACATTCCTGATTGTTATTTGTTGATATGACTTTGAACCAATGAGTTTAGTCATACCGGATTTGCTAATATTCTTTTTTTCAACCGACCATAGAATGGCTCCAGGAACGTATTTTACCGTATCAATTTCTGGTTTGATGACCAGCTTATTAAGCACTGACTCATCATTAATTTCGTCCCATAAAAACAGTACATCGCTTCTCATCTGTTGGTCGTTCGTCCATGACTCTGGAAGGGAGTGTATGACTTTTTTTAAATCATGCAAACTACGGACTAAAACTTTGATTTGTAATCCGAAGTTTGTATGTATAGCCTCTTCTAAAATATGGGATATTGTTGTTTTTGATTGGCCATTCACTGTGAAAATAATATTACCTGAATTGATATATGTAACTACAGAGCTCATACCTACTCGTTCAAAAGTTTTTTTAAGCAACTTCATGTCAATTTTATTTTTCCCACCAACATTGATTCCCCTAAGCAGTGCGACATAGACCATGACAATCCTCCTAGATCGATTAATTTAATTCAAATGGTGTTTACTGCAGAACTTTCATATAGTGTCTTATCTCGGCAAAAAAGGTTGGATATCTAAAAAAGCACCTAACCTTTTTTGTTACCATAACGAGTGCTATAGACAGTTTTAATTTGTCATATTTTATTTTTCAGGTTTTCTAGATTATCTATATCTCCATTTACTATCAAACCAATATGATCAGAAATAACTTCAATATCTAAATCCCACCATTTTATTTCTAGCAATTTGCTAATGATTTCTTCTGAGAAACGGGTTTTAATTTTCTTTGCAGGGTTTCCTCCAACAATTGTATATGGTTCTACATCTTTAGTAATAACTGATTTGGCTGCTATAATAGCACCATCACCTATGTTGATTCCAGGCATAATGACCGTATCCATCCCAATCCAGACGTCATTTCCAATTATCGTGTCCCCTTTAAACGGCAATTGATCTAGCGTTGGTGTGTATTTCTCCCAACCTTGTCCAAAAATATTGAACGGATAAGTGGAGAAGCCATCCATCCTATGATTAGCTCCATTCATAATAAACGTTACACCTGGTGCTATGGCACAAAATTTCCCTATAACAAGTCGATCACCAAAAAAATCGTAATGATACAACACTTGATCTTCAAAAGATTCTCCATTTTTTGCATCGTAATAAGAATATTCACCTGCAATAATATTTGGTCTAGTAATTGTATTTTTAATAAATTGTAAAATATTATTTCCTTTAATCGGATATTTATCTGTAGGATTCGGTCCATGCTGCTTATTTGATTCCATAGGTAGTCACTACCTTTCATGGTTTTTATTCAAAGCTTAACCTGCCTAACTTATTGCATTCCTCAGCGAACCACAAGGCCTTGTCAGGTCCTACTACTATACCATGTGGCTCCGCATTTTTCGTAGGAATAGGATATTCCGTAATTTCACCGTTTATTGTAATTCGACCTATTTGATTACTTCCCCATTCAGTGAACCATAAAGCACGATCAGGGCCGGTTACAATTGCGTGTGGACGAGCATTCGGAGTAGGAATGGTAAACTCACTTATTATTCCAGAAGTAGTAATTCTGCCAATTTTATTTCCGTTAATTTCTACAAACCAAAGGGCACCATCCGGTCCATTTGTAATACCCACAGGACCAGCCTGTTTTGTGGGTAACTTATATGCAGTTACTTCCCCGCCTATCGTAATCCGACCTATTTGATTACTCTGATTCTGAGTAAACCATAGAGCATGATCAGATCCAGCCACAATAAAAGAGGGATAAGAATCAGGAATAGGCAAACTATACTCAATAATTTCACCTGATGATAAAATTCTCCCAATTCTATTTCCGTTCATTTCTGTAAACCAAATGTCTCCATTATGTCCTTGCGTGATTCCAAAAGGTCCCGAATCACTGTTCGGTAGCGTATATTCAGTAATTTCACCTGTTACTGTTAGTTTACCAATTTTATTTGTCCTATTTTCAGTAAACCATATATCACCCTGATCTGTAGAAGTGATAGATAGCACACCTGCATTGACAGTAGGAAGATCAATATGAGTCACTTTACCATCAACAGTCATTCGACCTATTTGATTCGCTTTATGTTGTGTAAACCATAGGGCACCATCCTTTCCCCTAGTAATTCCATAAGGACCTGAATCTATATAAGGAAGTTCAAATTCTTCAATTTTTATTCTCACGTTAATTCCTCCTTTTTCTTTTTTAATATTATTCTAGTAATTCGTTTTTTATACGGTGCATTTTCAGTTAACACAAATAACACGGTCGAATAAATTGAAGCGGAGTTATTTGTGTTGAAAAATTCCTAATCAATTACAGCATTTTATATATTTCAATAAGGTTCCTATCTGGGTCTCGAAAATGTGCAATACGTGATCTCCATTCTTTACGATCGTGTGGTTTAGTAATAAATTCAATCCCATTTTCTTTTAAACGGTAATAGGTCTTATCAACATCTCCTACTTCAAATTGAAGTAAAAATTTTGATTGAGATTCCCCTTCTAAAAATTTATTTTCCTCTCCGACCACTTCTGCCATGGCTTTTCGGGATAAAATCTCGATTTTCGTTTCTCCATTATTGAAAAGTGCATATTCCATTTCTTCCTCGTACCAACTTATTGAAAGTCCTAATAAATCTTTGTAAAAATTGGAGCTTTTTTTAAAATCATTAACCAACAGTCTGATTTGTAATAACTTCAGTTCAATCTCCTCCTAATAATATAATTCTCTTCATATACAAAAAAACCTGTATGTAAACTAAACCTGTAGACCATCTACATTTCTAGTTACCATAAACTAAATAACATCACCTGATTTAACTTCGATTTACGTACGAATAATCCCTCCTCTAATTCAAGAAAATGGCCCGATTGTTGAACAAAATTAAAAAAGTCATTTAATTCATTAGTTATGGATAAATGCCATAAACGACCGTTTTTGGTTAAAAACAGAGAACTTCTCTAAAACCTCAAAAACTACTTGAAATACATAACCAAAATCTAAATGCCAATATATCTATTACAAACCCCTTTTTGGTATAGTTAGGATATTAAAAAAGGGGGATTCTACAGCTCTCTTTGCTCTTTAACTTATATTAACCAAGCAGCTATAGAATAACTTTAACGTAGCGACCGGAATGTATAAGCCAAATGATTTATAACAAATTGAAAGCTTAAATATTAGATAGCTTTTATCGTCCCAAGAATTTCGGAAAACAAAAAACGAGCCCCCAAAATGGCTCGCCTTCGTATCAATATTAATAATTTGAGTTATTTACATCGACCTCCATATCGATTTCCATATCCATTAGAGCCGAGCTCAAGCTTTTTCCATGCCGATCCAAAGTAAGTGATTTTGTGACGCCTCCGCCTAGTGCGTTTTGCATGACAAAATTCAACGCTCCGATTTTTGGCAGTTCATACCTAACCACATCACCCTTCACTATTTCATGAAAGTAATCCTTAACCTTTTCTGCGGTTACCTGTTTTTTTACTTTTTCAAAATCTTCCATACGATAGACGATGACGGAAACATTTGAAATATTTCCTTTATCCCCTGATCTAGAGTGAGTGACTTGCTTGAGTTTCAATCTTGTCGACCTCCTCGTACGTTACGTTGATTGTAATATCTTCGCTAGGAATAAGAATTGAGGCAACTGATACAACCTCTTGGACACTAACCCGAACACCACCGCCTCCAGCAGGTCCATTAGTATATAGAGCTTCCACCTCTTGGCCGATCACATAAGCGGCTCCTTTATCAGCAGTCCTGGCTGCCACCCTTAATCGTACCTCCGATAGTCTTTCTCTGTCATACAACGGTGCTGAAATAGAAGAACCATATAGAGAATTAGAACCAATATGATCGATTCTCATTTCTTGAATCTCAATATTAGCCTGAATCAACCGATGTCTCACTACTTCTTCCGCCAGTCTTGACCTTCCCAAACAACCCGAACCTCCGTAACTAATTTCTGCTTCAACTATGTATCCGTCCAAATAGCCGATGCTCGTTTTATAGTAACCGCTCTTCTCTTTTCCAGACACACCATTAATATGCACTTGGTTTGTTTCTTTTTCTATCACTTCTATTTGAGAAAAATCAGCGATAACATCGGGAGTAAGATATCGGGCTGGGTCGTGAATTTCATATACAACCTGTTCCTTTACGGTAGCAGTCGTAATCATGCCTCCCGAATCCTCAAGCTTGGTTAAAAAGAAGTCCCCATTTTCCTGTACTTCGGCGATCGGATAACCGACATTCCATAAGTCAGGAACATCCTTATACCCCGGATCTGCGAAATAACCACCGGTCACTTGCGCCGCACACTCGAGTAAATGTCCAGCGGCTGTCCCCTTACCAAGAAGCTCATAGTCTGTATCCTGCCAATTAAATTCATGCTTAAGTGGTGCAACTACTAATGAAGGGTCTGATACCCGGCCCGTAATTACAATGTCAGCCCCTTCCCGCAAAGCGGTAACAATTCCAGAAATTCCGATATAGGCATTTGCAGAAATTATGGACGACTTCAACTCTTTCAATGAGGCTCCGGTTTCAATAATTGTGCAATCCATGTAATTCCCAATGTTCAGATATACATCATCTCCACTTACAGCTGCTATTTTTAAATTACTGATGCCTTTTTCCTCTGCTAAATGCTTAATAACCTTAGCGGCTGCGAGAGGGTTTGCTGCTCCCATATTGGTGATTAATGTGACATTATTCTCGACACACAGAGATAAAACCTTATCCATACGATACTTCAATAAATGATTGTACCCCTTATCTGGATTTTTCATTTTCTCCTGCTGGGCAAGGGCAATTGTTCTTTCTGCTAAGCATTCAAAGATGATATAATCCAAATCTCCTTTTTGAATTAATTCCATCGCCGGCTCAATTCGATCGCCTGCGTATCCTGCACCCGAACCAATTCTAATCTTTTTCATAATAAAGTCCTCCCTTCAAGCTCCAGTAGGAACTGGAGCGATACTTGATCGTCACGATTGATATAAATTAACGGATTGAAGGGTACGTTTAGCACGTTCTACAATAGGAAGGTCAATCATTTTCCCGTCAAGCTGCAAAACGCCTTCCCCTTTGACTAATGCCTGTTCGAACGCTCTTACAATTCTTTCTGCTTCCTCGATTTCTTCAGGGCTTGGAGCAAATACCTGGTTTACAAGATCGACCTGATCAGGATGAATGATTAATTTCCCTTGAAATCCAAGCTCCTTAATAAGCTGGGTTTCGGCTAGAAAGCCTTTATGATCTTTAATGTCAACATAGACCGTGTCAATAGGAGGTCCAACTCCCGCAGCCCTGGAAGTAACAACCAATTGGGATCTTGCATAGAGCAATTCACGGGCATTCTTCGTTAATATTGCTTTTATATCGAATGCATAGTCCATGGATCCGAATGCAAGCTGCTGAACTCTCTGACTAGCAGATGCGATTTCAAAAGAATTATATAATCCTAAAGCAGACTCTATTAAAGGTACAATTTTTATTTGGCCTTTATTTAAATTCCTTTTAGATTCCCTTTCAACTAATAAATGATCTAAAGACATAATTTCTTCTTTTGTCTCAGTTTTCGGTAAAACAATTCCAGTCAGGCCGGAATCGATTAGATCAAGTAGATCATCGTAAAAATATGGCGTGTGGAATCCATTTATTCTGATGAAATTTTCCTTTCCCTGATTCGCTTTGATAACTTTCCTTACTAACGCTCTTGCATCTTTTTTTCCTTCTGGAGAAACAGCATCTTCTAAATCATAAATGAATACATCTGCACATAATTGCTGCACTTTCTTTAATTTCTTTTCATCAGATCCAGGAATGAACATCCATGTCCGAGGAATCATAACCTCACCCCTTTGCATTTCCCCATAATTAGGCATTGAATGCCTTATATTTTTCCGATGATTTGGTTTTCGAATCCAAACTCCTTTAGTATAGACTCTGTATGCTCGCCAATATCTGGTATAGGATTCATGACCGGCTCCACATCTTCGAAAGTAACAGGAGGGATGAGTGCATTTAATTTTCCAGCAGGAGAATCGACTTCTCGCCAACGTTTCCGGATCTTTAATTGTGGATGGTTGATGAATTCCTCTACCGTATTTAAATGGGCATTCGCAATTTTTGCTTTTTCAAGTTTTTCGATTATCTCACTCGAGTTCATTTTTTGAAAAACAGCGTCAATCATTTCCTTGACAATACTGCTATTAGAAACTCGTGATGCATTACTATGAAACCTTCTATCAGTAGTTAATTCCGATTTTTCTAACACTTGTGTACAAAAGCTTTTCCACTCCCGCTCATTTTGAATGCCAAAGAATACTAATTTTCCATCCCCTGCAAGGAACGGGCCATAAGGATAAATCGTGGCGTGATTTGCCCCAGTTCGCTTCGGATCCGTCCCACCATACCCAGAATAGTAAAGTGGATATCCCATCCATTCTCCCAACGCCTCAAGCATGGAAACCTCCATCACCTTGCCCTTACCTGTCCTAAAACGGGAAATAAGTGCAGTTAATATACCAGAGTACGCATACATACCTGCTGCAATATCTGCAATCGATATGCCTGTTTTCGATGGAGTGTCTTCTGTTCCAGTAATGGAAACGACTCCTGTCTCACATTGAATGAGTAAATCGTATGCCTTTTTATCCATATAAGGACCAAACGTACCATAACCAGAAATTCCGCAAATCACAAGATGAGGATATTTTTTTTTGAGGACAGAGGAACTAAAACCAAGTCGATCAACAGCACCGGGTGCCAGGTTTTGAATAAATACGTCCGCCTCCGAAAGCAGTTTATCCAAAACCATCTTTGCTCCATCCTGTTTTAGATCAAGCGCCAAGGATTCTTTCGATCGATTGAGCCAGACAAAGTGACTCGACATTCCGTGAACGGTTGCATCATAGTTTCGTGCAAAGTCTCCAGATCCAGGCCTTTCTACCTTTATCACACGCGCTCCCAAGTCTGCCAATTGGCGAGAGGCAAAGGGAGCTGCCACCGCCTGTTCTAATGACACAACTGTAATTCCCTCAAGAGGTAACATTGAACCACTCCCTAATTGAATTTTTCAACCTGTCTTATTTAAAGAGGTATTGCCCCTGTTAGCAATGCCACGATTGTCATCACGATAGTACTTCCAAAAGCCCAGAAAAAAATCTTTTTCTGCAGATCTCCTAAATCGACCTTACATAATCCAATGAGGACAAAAACAGACGGATTCAATGGACTCAAGGGAAAACCCGTTGTCCCGTTCCCTAATAAAGCAGCCCTGCCAATTTCTATTGGGTCCACTCCAAAGGCTGCCCCTGCCTTACTTAGGACCGGAAGTAGCCCATAATAAAAGGCATCAGGAGAAAATATCAAACTTAAAGGCATACTGACCACGGCTACCAGGATTGGCAAATGTCCTCCCAGCCAATCCGGTATGGCTGAAACCATAGAAACAGCCATAGCGTCAATCATCTTAGTTCCAGAAAGAATCCCTGTGAAAATACCAGCCGCAAATATGGTAGTACAGACCATAACCATGCTTTGGGCATGAGAAGCAATTTGTTCTTGCTGTTTTTTCACGTCGGGAAAATTCACTAACAAAGCAATGGCGAACGCAACAATGAATAAGACGGGAACTGGAATTATTTCCATTATTAAAGCAACAATCAAAGAAATGGTTAAGATTAAATTGAACCAATAGAGTTTCGGTAGACTCGATGATATTTCTAATGTTGCCGCGATTTCTCCCGATTCCATTGAATCACCTTTGTTCGAAATAGTAATAATGCCTATTCTTTTACGTTCTTTCTTACCAAATATATACGATACAAATACTACCCATACAGCCCCAGCTAACATGGCTGGAATAATGGGATTAAACAATTCAGAGGATTCCGCCCCAAGGGAAACCATTGCCCTAGCTAGCGGCCCTCCCCATGGAATAATATTCATGACACCCGCACCCAACGCTACTACCCCTGCTAAGGTAAGTGAGCTCATGCCCAACCTCTTATAAATTGGCAACAAAGCCGTGACTGTTATCATGAAAGTTGCAGATCCGTCCCCATCCAAAGCAACTACTAAAGTTATGAAAGCCGTGGCCATAACTATTTTTAGAGGATCTCCTTTTGCAAAACGAATGAGCCGGGATATCATTGGGTCAAATAAGCCCCTATCAATCATCAAACCAAAATACAAAATGGAGAAACCAATCATAATACCTGTCGGTGTAACTTTTGCAATTCCATCCAACATCATTTTCCCTATTTCCAAACCAAAACCGCCGATAAGTGCAAATATAATCGGCACAAGTGCAAATGCGATTAAAACAGAAACTCGTTTTGACATTACTAAATAAAGAAATGTACCAATCATCAGAAATCCTAAAATAGCCATTCACATATCCCCTTGTAAATGATTTATTTGTAGCCTTCATATCTATTTCAAACGAAAGGATTTGAGGGAAATTTCTAAAAACCTTTCAAACACTCCGGGAAAACGGTTACATTTCTTATCATGAAGAGAAATCACAAGTTGCTCTTTATATGGAGAGAGTAATATATATTTGTCTGAAAAAACGGTTAAGAGTTCTGTTTTACAATATCATCGGTGTTATTATCTGGGGAGTATGGATTTGCTATTTTGTGGAGGTGACCAGTCAATGTACGATTCGTCATTTTTTTTATCAGAGTTACACAATGCATAAGTTTATCAAAATCAATGCCAGTCTCTATTCCCATTTCATGAAGCATGAATACAAAGTCTTCAGTTGCATCGTTTCCTGCCGCTCCCGGCGCAAAGGGACAACCACCTAATCCTCCTATGGAAGTATCAAAAGATGTGATACCTGCTTGCAATGCTGCTAATGAGTTGGCTTTTGATAAACCATAAGTATCATGGAAATGGGCTGTGATTTTTGCAGTGGGTGAGAGATCTAATGTTTTACCGAACAAATGATATACGTGCTTAGGATTAGCCCGACCAATTGTATCGCAAAGCACAATTTCGTCCACATTTAATTTTTCCAATGCCTGAACTAGACCAAGGGTTGTCTCTTCCTGAACCAGACCTTCATATGGGCAATAAAAAGCTGTTGAGATATGGAACCGTATGAACATATTTTCATTCTTAGCCTCCTCTACGACAGAGGATAACTGGAATAAGGATTCTTCAATGGACATCCTTACATTTTTTTTATTGAACGTCTCACTTGCTGCAACAAACAAGGCCAGGCTGGTTGCCCCTACATCTCTAGCCAAATCAAATCCCCGCTTATTCGGAATCAATGTCATGTATTGCACATCTTCTCGTTTGTTGATCTTTCTAAAAACCTCGGCTCCATCTGCCATTTGTGGTACATGTTTGGGTGAAACGAATGAAGTAGCCTCCATTCTTTTAATTCCCGTCTCACTCAGCGCATGTATCAATTGCAATTTCGAATCAGTTGGAATAAAGATTTTTTCATTCTGAATTCCGTCCCTTGGTCCAGATTCTATAATTTCAACACGTTTTGGTAAGTTCATTTTTATTTCATCTCCTCATTTTGTGCTGCTATTTTTTCAGCTTAATAGTTTCATGATCTGAAATAACCCCGGAAGCGAGCCACTCATCATATTTATCCTCCGCGATTTCCAAATCCCCCTTTAAAACCTGTTCTGTGTGCTCACCTAGTTTTGGACCAGCCCAATTAATACTTCCGGGGGTTTTGCTCAACTTGGGTACAATGCCTGGAACTTTAAGTTTTCCAATGCCTTCAACATCCATTTTATAGATCATTTCCCTTGCAAGGAAATGTGGATCCTGCATCATGTCCTCAACATTATAAATTGATCCTGCGGGTATGTCTGAATCATCAAGTAATACCAAGGCATCAGCTAAATTATGTTGAATTGTCCAACCACCAATTACTTCATCTAGATACTCGGCATTATGTACACGACCGTCATTAGTTGAGAATTTAAGGTCATCCCTTAAATCAGGCCTTTTGATAACGTCCATTAGCCTCTTGAAAATGCCATCTCCATTTGCACCGATTACAATGTATTTCCCATCCCGGCAAGGATATGTATTCGAAGGAGCAATTCCTGGTAAGGTGCTTCCTGTTCTTTCACGAACCACTCCGTAATGGTCGTACTCTGGAACTGCACTTTCCATTAAACTGAAGATTGATTCATATAGAGCGACGTCAACACATTGTCCTTCTCCCCCAGGTTGGTCTCTATGATATACAGCCATAAGTGCCCCCATAACAGCATATAATGCAGTTACAGAATCTCCCAAACTAACCCCAACCCTTGTTGGTGGCCTATCAGGATAACCTGTTAAATAACGGAGTCCCCCCATTGCTTCTCCAATACTTCCAAACCCTGGCTTATTTCGGTACGGTCCATCTTGACCATATCCTGATACCCTGACCATTATGATCTTAGGATTAATTTTTCTTAAATCCTCATAGCCAAGCCCCCACTTTTCCATAGTCCCTGGTTTGAAATTTTCAATAATAATATCCACTTCTTTTGTTAATTCCCTAATGATTTCTTGGGCTTCCTTTTTGCGTAAGTCCAATGAAATACTTTTTTTGTTCCTGGATTGAACAAACCACCATAAGGATGTGCCCTCATATAGCAATCTCCAATTTCTGATAGGGTCCCCCTTTCCTGGAGGTTCTACTTTTATTACCTCGGCACCAAAGTCGGCCATTAATCTTCCGGCAAAAGGACCAGCTATCAAACTCCCTAATTCCAAAACCTTTAATCCCTTCAACGCACCCTGATTTATAACTTCACCCATGAGCATTCACCTCTTTTTAGTATTTCTATCTAGGTAGATTACGGTTACATATAAACGCTTGCTTTTTATAAAAATCAATTCAATTAAAACAAAAACTTTCATAATTTTTTGATAATTCTTATAATAATTGACAATAGTTACTATGTCAACGGTTAACCGTCGACATTTTTTATGTTATAATTTGAGCTATTAAAGTAGGAGTTAAGCTTTTATTATTGAAATATATCTATGAACTGAAAAACCCAAATAAATTGAAGACCATTTGTTAAATAGATATTAATTTGTTACATAGGGGGCACTATTATGAAAGAAATACAGAAAACTGAACTGCTTCATAATCAGGTATATCATATCCTGAAGGGTATGATTATAGACGGTGAATATCAGCCTGGAGAGCGTTTGGTCGAAACCAGAGTTGCTGAAAGAATCGGGGTTAGCAGGGGTACAATTAGAGAAGCCTTCCAGATGTTATTGAAAGATTACCTACTCGTTCGTAATGGTAAGGCCATTTCTGTCTATAACCCTAGCGCACAGGACATAATTGATGTATATCAATGCCGAATAAGCCTTGAATCTTTAGCTGTTAAATTAGCAACTCAAAATATCACTGACGAGGAATTAAGCAAGTTGGTCGAAGTTATAAATGACTCTAAAATAGCCGTGGATATGAATGATACAAAAAAACTTACACAACTAAATCAGGAATTTCACGATATTATTGATCTTGCTTCCCACAACCATCAATTAATCCAATTATGCGATGTTATCAAGACGAAAATACTATATATAAGGACTAGTATTTTAAAAGTATATTTTAAAAACTTTTCCGATTTTGTAGATGATCATGAACGGATCCTTATAGCCATTCAGAATAAAGATCCAGTACAAGCCGAACAGGAAATGCATTCCCATATCGAAAAAAGCTTCAATACAATAAAAGCAACTTTTAAGACCGTTATTGATCAATAATGGATTTGATTTTCAATTTTTTATCATAGAATTGAAAAAACAGCAGTACTTTCTTTAGTATTTCTGCCCCCTCGATTAAGAGGATAGTATGAAAGGTTCTATTACAGACATTTTAATGCATTGTAATATCAGCAAAAAGAAAGAGCAGCAAAGATTAAAATCCAGAAAAATGACCTGACTTACATGTCTTTTAGTCGTACATCTCTTCATATTTATTTCTGTTTTTTGGTAATGGTCCATTGGGAACAAAATAAAAAACCTGATAATTTTTCAGGTTTTTTAATATTTTTATCATTCGATTACCAGAGAAATGCGAGAAAGACTAAAGATGCAATTGCACCAAAAGCAAATCCATTAGCGGCACCCCAACCATATCCTGCATTAAAACCTCCATAACCAAAACCCCCAAGGTTTCCGCCAACGTCAAGTGGACGAATATATACACGGTTCGGCGTAACCCGGTGTACGATTCCCCGATGTACGGTTCCTCTACTTGTACGAATTTCAACCGGTCTTCCAACACCGCCTACATATTCAATGCACATCAACAATAGGAATACTGGGATGAATGGTAAGGCCAAGTACTCGACCCTTAACCAGAATTTGATTTGTTCTAAAGATGTACTGGAAAGTTCGAAAGCATAGGAAAAAGTAAAAATGGAAGACAATAATGTCACGAGAATATAAGGCTTTGCTCCAGGTGCATCCTTGATCTTTAACTTTGCAAACAAACACAGGAACAAGCTTAAAGCACCTGCCATTATAACAACGAGTATGTATAACAATAATTCCCGTGGCAATGCGAATCAACTCCGTTTAACAAAAAATACTTTTTTCGTATATTATATAGCACTTTATGACTAGGTGACTAGAGTTTATTCAGGGAATTCTGAATTTGAAATGTCAGGATTTATAAAAAGGGGTTCAGCCGAGATACGTGTAAAAATGGGCCATAGACTCACTTTTTTTTCAGACGACGACCCATTTAATTTTTATACCGGTATATTCTCCTCTACTGTTTTGTAAATTGATGACATAATCACCAAACGTTTAAGGTGCCTTGTAAGGTATGGACTCAGCATAACAAGATATTCTCTCGAAAACTTATTCCCTTCCTTCATGAGAGACCATAAAATGAGCGTTATATAAACAACATTCTGAAAAATAACAGCATTTAGTCAAGACATCTATAGTCAGATGTCTGTTTTTAACCTTCTGCAAACTATCCAAAATGAAGCTGAAGAAGAGATTGTTCAAGAGAATTATTAGCACAAAATGAAAATCAACATAAATATGGCGGTGGGGTATATAAAACGATTTTTATTGTCATTATGGTTGAGGGAAGAGCCATCGGAACGGGAGCATATATATAATCTATTGCACAACAAGATTCTCAAGGAAATCGTTCCTATACGAAAGGGAAGGAAATATGAACAGTCAACGAGTTCGAAAAACAGGCATCACATATACAAAAGGAAAGCCTATTAATGCATAAGATAGAATACAACAACTTAAAATCCGATTTAAGGGAGAAAAATTCTCTCCTTTCGTGCTGCAATAAAATTTTTTCCTTCAATCGAAAAAAAACTATGAATCGCACTCCAACTGAAATGTAATCCATAGCCCCTTAATTTTGACAATTATTACCAAAGTTTTGCTTCGGAATCTACTCTTTTACTGTCAATTATATCTATAGGCTTTATTCTTTTAATTTCTCCTCCTGCAAAAGAGCACTACCCGCTGTAAATACTTCTAAAGCATACATGGCAAACCTCGCTAAGCAGCCTTCCATGTGATAGCAAATGCATTCATCGTAGCAGCTGACTATTGATATGGCTAATCACATACTGGTGTACTTACCCTAACTGGCGTTTAAATACTTTACTGGCGAAGAAGTAAGCGATGACCATGATGCCGACGCACCAGGCAAGCGCGATCCAGATATCGTTGCCAACAGACCCTTCATATAAGAGGGCACGAATCGCATTTACGATTGAAGTCACAGGCTGGTTCTCAGCGAACGCACGAACAATTTTCGGCATGGTTTCGGTGGGGACAAAGGCCGAACTGATAAACGGCAGGAAAATCAGCGGGTACGAGTAGGCTGTCGCCCCTTCCATAGACCCCGCTGTCAATCCGGGAATGACCGCCAGCCATGTCAGCGCCAGTGTAAACAGCCCGAGTATCCCAGCTACCGCGAGCCAATCCAGGATATCAGCGTTGGAACGGAAGCCCATCAAGAGCGCTACGAGGATAACCACCATGATAGTAAGCGCATTGGAAACAAGCGAGGTCAACACATGAGCCCACAATACCGACGAGCGTTTGATGGGCATGGTAATGAAACGCGCCATCAGCCCGCTCTTTACATCAGTAAACAGCCGCACGGAAGTGTAAGCGACGCCGGATGCGATAGCCATCAGCAAGATTCCCGGCAATAAATAATTGACGTAGTTGTCCGTGCCTGTTTCTATGGCGCCGCCAAATACGTAGACAAACAGCAGCAGCATCATAATTGGCGTAATCGCCACCGTGATAATTGTATCCGGGCTGCGCATGATGTTGCGCATTAAACGCCCTAGTAATACCCCTGTTTTGCTTTTCATTTACATCTCCTCCTTTTGGCCGATGATCGCGAGGAAAATTTCCTCCAATGTCGGCTGCTTCTCGATGTACTCCACTTTCGCTGGTGGGAACATCTCCTTGAGTTCGGTAAGGGTACCGGTAGAGATGATTTTTCCGCCATGCAGGATGGCGATACGGTCCGCCAGTTGTTCGGCTTCCTCCAGGTACTGGGTCGTCAGCAAGATGGTCGTGCCGCTGCCGGCAAGCTCCTTGACGGTATCCCAGACTTCAATTCGCGCTTCTGGGTCAAGTCCTGTCGTCGGTTCGTCGAGAAAAATGACTGCTGGCGTACCGATCAGGCTCATGGCGATGTCAAGCCGGCGCTTCATCCCGCCGGAATATTTATCCGCCCGGCGGTTGGCCGCATCGGTCAGGCTGAATTTTACAAGCAGATTGTCGGCGACTTGAGCGGGATTGGAAACTCCCCGCAACTTGGCGATCATCATCAGGTTTTCCCTCCCGGTGAGCATGCCGTCTAAAGCCGCGAACTGCCCTGTCAGGCTGATGCTCTGGCGAACATGATCCGGTTGACGCTGTACGTCAAAGCCGCAAATACCTACTTCGCCGCCATCGCCTTTCATCAGCGTCGAGAGGATGTTGATCGTCGTCGTCTTGCCCGCTCCATTTGATCCCAGCAGTGCGAAAATTTCGCCACGCCGCACCTCAAAATCCACCCCATTTAAAACTTCCTTGTCTTTAAAGGATTTTTTTAACCCTTTTACAGTAATCGCTGCATTGCTCATACTTTTTTCCTCCTTATAAATTGCGCTGCAAGGCCGCTTCCGAGCTCCGTAATTATCCGGTCGAGCGCCTTGCGGAGCTAGGTTACCTATACTCTTCTATTTAGTCTGACTGATAATCTGTATAACTTATTACTGAGTTAAAAATATGACTGAATAGCAATGGTGGCAATTCACATTTGTAACCAGCTATTCAGTCGGTATTATCCATTGAATTTATTTTTTCCCAATCGCTTCATGATACTCTGATTCAAATCTTCACGATACTTGGCAACATAGGTTTTAGCGTTTGCCACTAGTTCGTCGGCAAAGGACGCCACGTCGTCCCCAGTGATTTCCAGCACTTGTCTTCCTTCAGCCGCACCGGCTTCGAACAACTCGATTAATTCATACTGCATGTGCAGCATATCCATCCCGTTGCCCGCTGAGAAATTCCACATGTAGTTTTGAATTTTCTTAAATACAAACTGGTAGTCCTCTGGCAAGGCTTCAACCCGTGCCATCATCATTTTGTACTCCTTTTTATCACCAATCATTTTTTTGAACATTTCTATCATGTTATTTTTCCTCCTCTTTTATAAAGCTGAACAAGACACTCCAAAAATATCGTACGGAATATCTTATGAAGCTAGATTGACTTTAAGACGTTGATTTTTGATGATACAAAATCCCATTTTTCCCAAAACAATTCAAGTTCCTGGCGGCCAGCCTCATTAAGTGAGTAAAACTTGCGGGGCGGTCCCATATCTGATGGTTTCTTTTCTATGTTCACCAGTTGTTTCTTTTCTAAGCGCACGAGGATGGTGTAGACCGTCCCTTCCACGACTTCAGTAAACCCGAGCTCGTTCAGGCGGCGGGTAATCTCATAGCCATAGGTTTCATGGCGGCTGATGATTTCCAGCACGCAGCCTTCCAGCGAACCCTTCAGCATTTCAGTTAAATTTTCCATGTGCAGAGCCTCCTCTACTTAGTCTGACTTATATTAAGTATAACTTAGTACTAAGGAAAAAAATTCACTTAATAGCTTTTGGGAAATCACGCTATTAAGTATTGCTTATTACGTGTAAATTGTAACACCGAGTAGTTGTGGTGTCAACTATTTTTCTTAAAAACATTTTTGCAATTTCACTATTCAGTGGTGTTGGTATCCAGTGTGACCTATTACAGGTATATCGTAACACCTAGTAGTTGGGCTGTCAACTGGATTTTCTAAATATTTTTAAAGTCAGCTATCCCCATTGGATACTGCCGATTTTCTTTTTGGAGCTTTTACTTCCTCCTATGCTTCTTACACAATGATTACACTGTGGATCATTCCCATCCAGCAGCTGTACATGTAGGTTCCCGGTTTCTCTGGTGTGAAAACGATGAGGTTTTCTCCTACTTCCAGTGGCCAATTCCTTCTGAAAAAATGTTAAAGAGTATTCCCGAAATGAAAGAAGAACTTCGTAGACCTATGTTCTTAATAATATGTTTATTATGCGTTCCTGAAAGATGTGTGGACGTTTTTCTTTTTGGGTTCACGGGAGTTTTAGTAAAATAACTGAGGATTATTAATGTAACTCCTTCACAGTCTTCACTTTTCCACTTTCGGGCGC
Source organism: Peribacillus sp. NPDC060253 (assembly GCF_042727425.1). Taxonomy (NCBI): domain Bacteria; kingdom Bacillati; phylum Bacillota; class Bacilli; order Caryophanales; family Bacillaceae; genus Peribacillus; species Peribacillus sp. NPDC060253. The sequence goes on along the minus strand of NZ_JBHXAS010000057.1, from coordinate 139 downwards.
GATTATGAAATAACTCTTAGATTTAAACGACTTTATTGTTATATTTTTAAGTGCGGTGAAGTAATCTGCATCAATAATTAAATAACTTTATTGTCACTCTACAAATAATAAACCTTGATTTTTTTACACTAAGCAGAAT
>NZ_JBHXAS010000056.1:0-32450 GCF_042727425.1 Peribacillus sp. NPDC060253 | reverse complement strand
CGGAGGTTTGCCGCTTGCTTCCTTCAGATTCCACGTCACCATGGACACCCTTGCATTAAGCTAACCATTACTACTGCCTTCATGGTTCGGGACTCGCACCCTATAGATTGCACCCATGCCGGGCGCACGAAAGAGCTGCCTTAAAGACAGCTCTGATTTTCAGCTAACGCACCTGTTCGTATTATAAGGTCATCCAGAAAATATTTCTGGTTGACCATTTTTTATATCGATATATGATAACCGTAGCCGGGGTAGAACGTCCGCACCTGTGGGACTTGATCCCGTCAACTAAACAGTTCGCCCCCTACTTGTAGAAACATGATTGAGGCTGGTTGGGACTATGATCTCGTATAACAAGCGAAGCTATGATACTGCAAGAAGGAATTGGGGTACCGGTGATTTTATATTAGGAGGAGATAATTTATGAATCCAGTAGTTGGTCTGGATGTGGCAAAAGGGGAAAGTCAGGTTCAAGCTTTCTTGGATAAAAAGCAGCCTTACAAAAAAGGCTTTAAAGTAGCACATACTCTTGAAGGGTTAGCTAGTCTTCTTGACTTTATTAGAGAAGTAGAAAATGTATCCGGGGGACGGCCTCCCATTGTATTAGAATCCACTGGACATTATCATACACCAGTTGTCCAGTATTTCGAGGATAGAGGGTACTTATTGATTATCGTAAATCCACTCATATCGTATCGAGCTAAGAGTTCTAGTTTACGCAAGGTAAAGACAGATGTCATTGACGCTCGTCATCTCTGCGAGCTGTATTATAAAGAGGACTTAGAGCCTTATAAACAGCGAGGAATCCAGCTCTTAAACTTACGTAACCTTACAAGACAGCACGGAAATATTACAGGCATGTTTGTACAAACTAAATTACAATTTCAAGCAGTTCTGGATCAAGTGTTTCCTGAATACCATGGGGTTTTTGGGGACTTACATTCATATGTTTCTTTACTAACTTTACAAGCATTTCCTACATCAGAAGAAATCATAGATACTGGTGAAGAGACAATCGCCAAGAAAATAAAGGAATTATGTAAAAGTCGTTCGCAAAAATGGGCAGACAGTCAGGCAGAAAAACTGATGGCCGCCGCAGCTCAAAATCCATTTCAGAAAAACTTATATCATAGTCTGATCTTAAGCCTGGATATGTATATTAATATGCTTCTTGAATACAAAAAGCATCTATCCAAGCTTGAAGATGAGATAGATGCTTTAGCAAAAGGTATTGAAGAGTGTAAGATTATCCGATCGATCCCTGGTATCGGTGAAAAAATCGCAGCCACGATAATTTCTGAAATTGGGGAAATTGATCGGTTTAATCACCCTAAGAAACTGGTTGCATTTGCCGGAATCGATCCAAGTGTCTTTGAATCTGGTACATTCAAAGGTACTTTAAATCGGATTACCAAAAGAGGTTCTAGTAGGCTACGACACGCCTTGTATATGGCTGTAAAATGTGCCATTCGTGATTGTCGCAAAAAGAAAACGACAGATGAAATCATTCCTCGTAACAAGAGATTACGAGAGTTTTATGATAAGAAACGTGAGGAAGGAAAGCCCTTTAAAGTAGCTGTGATAGCATGTGCCAATAAATTCTTACATTGGATTTATGCACTTTTAAAAAGCAAATCGACTTTCCAAGATCTAGCCTAGTTTTAAAGTATAACTAAACAGTCCAAAACTTTCCAAACACAGAACCTTGGAAGGTTATTTGGCATACGCAAATTTAGTATAACATGAAAAATTTTAAGTGTTTATTGAAAAATGTTGACAAACTATTGGCTGGTTTAGTTCTATAAGAAATTCAGCTTATAAGTCCTTTTAACTATCTTTTATTGTAGTGTTTAGTGTTTTAGCTGGTATAAGTGTAGGTTTGGAATAAAGTTTCAGTTGTTGTTTTTTTATAAAATGGTACCGCCAACATTTTAACGAAAATATACGCTAAGCTACATACTGAAGATAAAATACCGGTATCCTAAACGCTAAGGATTTACCGGTATTTTGTGTATTAGGGGTAATACCTGCAAAACTGTCCCTAGTGGCAAATAAACAATATTAATAAATGGAATAGTAATGGTGGCATAGTTTGCAAATATGTTGAGATTCGCTGCAACAAACTCAATCACTTTAAATTGACTGGTTGTTGTTGTGTAACACAATGAATCATACCACCATCTTTATAAAGCTCCCTTACATCAATACCAATTACCTTACGATTAGGGTATAGTTTTTTGATCATATCGTTTGCTTTTTTGTCATTAGGATCATTATAATTCGGAACTAATACAACTGTATTCCCAATATAAAAATTTATATATGAACCTTTGTATCCCAAATTCTTTCCATTATCTAAAATTACATTATTTTTACTGATTGGTAAATACACATACTGATAAGGCTTGTCGAAGGCATTATTTGCATTCATTAATGTTTTAATATCCTTATTTGAGACACCCCATTCTTCTAAATCATCTTTTTTCATTGTTATGATTGTAGACTTATCATGAAATTTAGCAAAACCATCAATATGAAAATCTGTAATATCTAGGTTTGGTACGCCATCTAACCAAATAAAGTTGGTAGCACCAAGATTTTCTTCTATATACTCCTCAATTTCTGCTTCTGATAAATTAGGGTTTCGATTTTTATTAGTAACAGCACTACGTGTCGATAAAAAGGTACCATTACCATCTAGTTCAAATGCTCCACCTTCAAGTACAACACTATTTAGATTAATTCTTTCCATACCTAACTGCTTACTAAGAACACTTGGTATTAATGCATCTTTTTTGTATGGCGTTTTCTTACCCCATCCATTAAATCCCCAGTCCATGAGTTTTAAATTGTTATCTTTATCGTATACAAAAATTGGTGCTGTATCTCTTGCCCATACATCGTCAGTAGGAACAATATAGAAGTCAATTTTGGCCATATTTATGCCCTCATCATACAGAAGATCATAAATATAGTTCTTTTCATATTCATCATAGGCGATAATATGAACATTTTCTCCTTCGCTCAGGGCAGCTGTCATCTCGATCCAAATTGGTTCAACCTTTTCTTCATAGCCTTTACCATATGTAAAGGTATGAGGCCATTGCAACCACGTACCTTCATGTTTGCTGCTTTCATCGGGCATTGTGTATTTACCTACGTATTGTTTTTTCACGAATTGACTCTCTTCAACCTTACTTGGATTACACCCTCCCATTATGATCCCAGTCGTTAATACAGCCCCTGTGCAAAGTACAATTATCTTTTTCATATCCAAGATCTCCTTATGTTGTGATAACTTTCTCTTGGAAGTAGAATAAGCTTTGACATAGTGTCAAGGTCAAGCAATTATTGCATTGCTTTTTTGATGACGGGGAAGCTAATTTGCGTCACATACTCCTCTACATGACAGTCACATTCTGAACCTTTCAAGTAGGTTTCATAAGGCGGACCATCCAAAGAGTAGCCGTTACTTTCTGTCCACTCTTCAAGTGCCATATGTGCGTATCCAATATAATCATAACTTCCGATATGCAAGGTAGTAGCAATAATCTTTTGGGGGAGTTTTTTTATTTGCCATTCCCTTGATATTTTTTCTTCATTTCTATGAATGATCGGAATCATTAATTCAATATCGCTGTGGTCAGGGGTAAACTCTTCATCAAAAAAAATGGCAGACGGAACACCAAGTAACTGAATACTACTTTCTTCCGCCTTATCGTAAAAGGAATCAATGTACCTGTCCATGTCAGCAATTTTAATCTGCAACCTTTGACTTATTACACTAATTTCATTTCGCATTCCAAGCAATATATCATACGATCTTCTTTCTCCTCGTATTAAATCCACTTTTTTTTCAATCATCTCTTGCATTTCTGCAATGATCTGTCTATATCGATTCAACTCGTTTGATATTTCATTTATTTTCGCGTGTATCATTTCGATAAACAATGTACTGTCTGACGACTGAAGGATGGTTCTAATTTCTGGCAGGGAAAATCTATATTCTTTCAGTTTCTTGATTAGTAATGCCGTTTCTAATTGACTCTTCTCATAATATCTGTACCCGTTTGTTGTATCTACATGGACTGGTTTCAAAAGTTCTTCCTTGTCATAGTGTCGTAACATGCGAGCACTCATTTTGCAAAGCTGAGAAAATCTGCTGATTGTGTACATATTTCTCCCTTAGTGTGCTGATATTTTTTAGGCAATTGGCTCGGTAGTAAATCGTCTTGAGCTTATGATATCAATAGCCTCTCTCAAAAAGCAAGGTAAGCTCCAGGAAGAACTACTAAACCATATTTCGTCACTTGGATGGTAACATATCAACTTTTTAGGCGAAAACAAGTTCACTTTCAGACAGAATACGTCTCTTAATTCATTGCGTCCACTTAAAGAACAAGAGATTGAATGACCGGTTGGTCTGGCTTACCATCCCGGACCAACTTAAAATAAGAAAAAACGCCAAGCCGGACATGAGCGAGGGCTTAGCGTATATTTTCGTCAAAATTTTGGCTGGACCCCATAAACGGTTAATCTTTGTTTTAAACCATCAATACGGTATGTTTTTACTTTCAGTTAGGTTTAGGCTTAGTTTTATCAAGTTGCTTATCACAAAAACAAGTGGATTTCCCCAGCTTTATCAATGTTTATCGATATTACTTTGAAACATGCAAGTGACTGGTCATGCCCAGGAGACTACTGCAACGCAATTAATTAGTTATATATTTAAGGAGGTAAACAACCTGTTCGACACAAAATTTGTAATTGTTTTACACGAAGATTTAGAAACGTTGCAGAAACTAAATGTGACTGCTTTTTTAACTTCAGGAATCGCAGGTACCCAATCAGATTTAATTGGTATAGTCTGTTAAATGCTTTAGCTAGAGCCGGCAATAAAATTATTCCTTCAAATTATAACTTTGTTTCTAACCAGTAAAACATTAGTGGGTAGGCTAACGATATTTGATTGGTCTAGTGAAGGAACGTTGAAATATCTAAAAGGTGCCAGTGGTTCTAAACTTTTAGCTGAAGACATCATTGCATCTGTAGAAAAATAATTCTTAAATTTCACATTTTCAAATATTAAAATGGCCGAAAAATCAAATTGATTTTCGGCCATTCTTATTCCTTATTCTTTGGAGGGAACTTTCCAACTCATTTAAATGTATGGAATCATTATTTATTTATTTTGTAAGTCTATTATTTTTAATTTACGAGACCATTTAACCGCTGGAATGTGTAATAAAGAGTTCCTTTATTTGATAATATGCACTTATTTTAAGTGCTATTTTGCACGTATTACTGGTCATTCATTTACTGGTCCTTTTCTTAACCAATTAAAAACTCTAAGGTTCTCTGTACCTCAAGCAAAGTCAAGTGGATAATTCCTGCTGTTATCCATTAGAGGGTTAACAAACTACAATACGTAAAAACTCCCCTTTTAAAATCAACTGAAATCAACGCATTTCACAAACGTTTATAACGGCTTTGTATTAGAAGAAACTCCATCGTTCGAGAAAGTGTACCTTTTCAAACAGGGGTATGAATCTACCCTGAACAACTTTAAAAGAACAATCCTGCATCTTCATTTTCTTGAGATTTTATCTGTAAGTAAAGGTGTACTCCAAATAAACAATAAGCTAAAAAATTAGCATAGATGCCAGAATTATCCATACGCCTCTCGCGGATTTGTACGTTCGTATAAACGTATACGAAGTATTCTGAAAAAAAGAGTTGACATAAAACTTGTATTTAACTTAAAGTATAGCTTATACAACAAAAAGTTTCCTAAAGGAAACTTTTTAGAAGGGGGTCAAGTAATGTCTAATGAGAAAAAGGTTTCCCGCAGAGATATTTTAAAGATGGGGACTGCTGGTGCGTTTGGGATAGCTGGATCTTATTACTTAAATAAAGTGGCACAATTTCCAACTGTGGCTCAGGCATCCAATGATTCGTCTCACAAGCATGGTAATCACTCCAATCATGCAAATATGAGTGATAAAACAAAAACCACAGGTTATAAAATGGCAGAACGGCTCCTTACTGAGTTTGATTATGGAAAAGTTACCAAGTTGCCAAACGGGCAAACACTCCGGGAATATGAAGTCGAGGCAATTGATAAAGAAATTGAAATTGCCAAAGGAATTAAATTTCCAGGCTGGACTTATAACGGAACTATTCCAGGACCAACTTTTCGTTGTACCGAGGGGGACCTTTTGCGGTTTCACTTTATTAATAAGGGCAGCCATCCCCACTCCATTCATTTTCACGGAATCCATCCTCCAGAGATGGACGGTTTAACTTCCATTTATCCTGGACAAAAATTCACGTACGAATTTGAAGCAAAGCCATACGGATTACAAATTTACCATTGCCATGTACTCCCCCTAGCTCGTCATATCCATAAAGGCTTATACGGTAATTTTATTATTGATCCAAAGAAGCCAAGAGAGCCGGCAATAGAGTTAAATATGGTTATGAATGGCTTTGATTTGGATTTAGACGGCGAAAACGAGTTTTATACGGTGAATGGCTATGCCTTCGCATTTATGAATCACCCTATTAAAATCAAAAAAGATCAACTCGTAAGGATCTATCTAAGTAATTTAACAGAATTCGACTTATTAAATTCGTTTCACTTGCATGCGAATTACTTTACGTATTATCCAACCGGGAGAAACGATAACCCCTCTCAGTTCACAGATACCATCATGCAATGTCAGGGAGAACGTGGAATTATTGAAGTTCGGTTTCCATACAAGGGAACATATATGTTTCATGCCCATGTAAGTGAATTTGCTGAGTTAGGGTGGATGGGATTCTTTGAGGTCGAGTAAAAAAGGAGGGATAATATGAAGAGCAAATGGTTAATTACTGTTTTAATACCGTTAGTATTACTTATAGGGGTGCTAGGATGGGTGCTGAAGAATGGAGCAGGTGTAGAAAAAGATCCTGCAGCACCGATAGAAGTCTTGAACATAGAACGAATCAAGGTAACTAAAATCGGTTTCGAACTATCTGTCAGTAATACCGGACCCAAACCCTTAACGATTTCTCAAGTGATGGTTAATGATTCGGTGTGGAATTACACTGTCTCTCCTCAAGCAAAACTTGAACGATTTGACGAGGGAAAGGTGACCATCTCTTACCCATGGGTGGAAGGTGACCCACATACAATTAAGTTAATCACTGAGAATGGGATAATCACGGAAGGCGAAGTAGCAGCTGCCACACTCACTCCAGAAACCAACTGGAGCAACTTTCTTAATTATGGCTTAATCGGATTTTACGTTGGAATTGTCCCGATTACATTGGGGTTGTTGTGGTATCCCTTTATGAAACGTTTCTCACGAAAATCTATAAATGGGATTCTTGCCCTTACCGTTGGGCTCCTTTTATTCTTATTTGTTGGGACTCTGGCTGATGGGTTCGAAATTGGTGCAGAAGCTCCTTCAGTCTTTCAGGGAAATATGATTGTCATAATTGGGGCTTCCTTAACCTTCTTATTATTAATCGGTTTTGATCAGTATCAACAAAGAAAACAAGAAAAGAAAGGATATTCTCCTTTTGGTCTGGCTTTGTTGATGGCTACCGGAATAGGACTTCATAACTTTGGTGAAGGGTTGGCAATTGGTTCTTCCTTTGCACTAGGTGAAGCTGCTTTAGGGACCTTTTTAATCATCGGGTTTACCCTTCACAACATTACGGAAGGGATTGGAATAGCTGCTCCTTTATTAAAGACCACACCTCGATTCAGGGACTTTCTTTTACTGGGGGTCATCGCAGGTGCACCCGCCATTGTAGGTACTTGGGTTGGCGGATTCATCTTCTCACCAATTTTGGGAGCTTTGTTCCTAGGTATTGGAGCAGGAGCAATTCTTCAAGTAATTTATGTAATAACGAAAATGCTCATTGAAGATCATAGAAAACATAATGAAGCATCTGTTTCATGGTTAAACCTTTCTGGATTCGCGATCGGACTATTAATCATGTACTTTACTGCATTTTTTGTGAAATATTAAGGGATGCCTTACTATTGTTTGGACCCATAAACAATCCCCGAACTTGTTAGAGCTATTGTTGAATTAAAAATTAACCAATGCTGCTAAAACTAATTAAAAGGAGCGTCATTGGTGATGAAACTTGGTAAGAAGATGGATTTAAAAGATTTTTTTTACTGAAGTTATTCTAAAAATGATCATAAGTCTAAAAGAATTACAAAATTTAATTACTTGGGGGAAATAAAATGCTTCAAAGTATAGGTATACCCGGTTTAATTTTAATACTTGTCATTGCCTTGATTATTTTTGGACCTAAAAAGCTGCCGGAAATCGGTCGGGCCTTTGGACGTACTTTAACTGAATTCAAGAGTGCGACCAAGGGATTAGTATCTAATGAAGATAAAGAGGAAGAGGAAAATCCTGAGTTAACGAATGTTGAAAAGAAGCAGGATAAATCAGGTGATCCACTTTTGGGTTCAATCAAAAATCAACTTTAATTGATAAAAAAAGATGAGGCAATGCCTAATAATTAAAACTGTTACTGCTTTTTGATTTTTAGAATATCAACATTAATATCCATCCATGTAGAAATACAAACACCTTTCAAACACTCCTTATGTTCTTAATCTGATACGACAATAGATAGGCATAATCTATCCTTGTTTTTCTTCTGCTAACCTGCCCCTTTAGTTGAAGATGGAAAAACCCTGTTGCATACCCAACAGGATTTTTTATGAACATTATTATCCACATTAAATGATTAGCTTCTTGATCACCTTCACCTAATCCGTTACAGTATCTTTCCATCTAAGTTTTCATTTTTATTCCAACAAACAAACATTCCACTTTAAGAATCGGTTTTCTTGATAATAAAAATATAATAGTTACAGGTATGACTAATAAAACATAATATTGGCCACTCTCTTTGATCCAATCATAAATAAATGAGTTATAAACATATTCTAAAATAAACATATGAAAAAGATATATAACTAATGTAATGGATCCTATTTCAGTAAAGAATAGATGTTTTCTAGGTACAATACAAAGAAAACAATAAGTTGCTGCTCCCATTAATAAATAAACGAATAATTTATATATAAAACCGAACGCAATGGAACCTTCCATTAATTCCTCATAGCCTAAACGGCCATAAAGCCACTCTCTCCATGTAATGTCACCAAAGAAATAAATACCGGAAAAGATTAATCCTAGTACAACCCAGCCTATTATGGCATTACTCTTCTTTTTAACCCAATCAAAATGTTTTCTTTCTAAAAAATGACCGACTAAAAAGAAAGGAAAGAAAAAGAATGTTCTCGACAAACTTAACCATTCATTTACTTCTCCAATGTAGCCAATTATTAAAGATACAATTATTGAAAAAATAAGTCCATATTTCCTTGAGGAAAATACTAGCAAAAATAAGTTCCAACAACATAAACTTATTAAGAACCATAATGCCCATCTTGGAGTTAGAATCGTAAATTCAAGTGGTTCATTAAATAACTTCTGATAATATAAAGTATAAATCACCTGGAATATTATATAGGGAATTAATATTTTCTTTATCAGTACCCAGAGGTCCCTTTTACTTTTCATCTTTCTTGAAAAATAACCCGATACTAAAATAAAAGCTGGCATATGGAATGAAAAAACAAACAAATAAACAGTTAATATCCATTCGTTTTCTGCTACCATTCTAGCTAATGTGTGTCCCAAAACTACTAGTATGATTAAAATGGCTTTCGCATTATCAAAATAAGGATCACGTTTCATAAAAATTCCAGCCCCCTATGATGCAACTTACTAATTATATCTCCTGATAGTCAAATTCAACCTGGTAAATTTTTAATCTTCGCACATACAAAAAAACTTTACAAAAAGATTTATAACCTTAGAATGCATCCCCCTTCTTTGATTCCATCTTGCTAATGAGGAATCATAATTAAGGGTAGATTACGAAAAAAAACAAATAACAGCCAGTCTCTTTTTTTAAAAAGATCTGGCCGTTTTCTCTATTAAACTCTTTTAGCTCCTAACTATCTTTTTTCTAATAACTTTTAGCTAATACTTAGACTGGATGTGGATCTATGTAGGAATTGAATATCCCCGAAATAAATATCCGCATGCTCTTGGAAAGTGACATCTGCACTTTTTTTGACAACGTATTTAAGGTAACCTCCAATAAATTCTCTTTTTCTTTATTATATCACCCTAGAGTGACACAGATATTTACTTGAATTTACATTAACATTACAAAATTAAGAAGAAAGCGTGAGTTGTAAATAACAAATGTGAACAATCATTAAGAGTTAGGCGAGCATCTTTGAACTCCTTCACAGCTGTAGTACGTTTCAACCCCTATCGCTTTTCTATCTAATTGATAAAAACCTTTACCCTGATTGGGTAAAGGTTTCTAATTTTTATTGTTACATCACATAGTGTAACTAAACCAATAGCTAGTTCCTATAAAATGTTAAAAAGAATAGAATGCCCCTTTTTAATTTAGAGCTTTTCTTAGAGCCTCTATATTCCGCCTCATTATAACAAAGCAACCTTCGTCATTCTTTATATTTTCATCGGTAAATGAGTTTAGATTGTGCAACGTCAATGCTTCTACGCCTGCTTCATTTTTACTATTTCTGCAATTTTATTCGTTACGCTACTTCAAAGAAAATATACTCGATATTATCCTTTTTTACAGTGTCTATTAATTTCACCATTTGTTTTTGCGAAGGCTCATCTGTAGGAGAAAGTCGGCTAATTCCTATTTGATTTAATCCGGTCCAGCCCAACAGATTACCTTTTTAATAAACAAGAATAATCAACTTATAACAGGAACATGTCGCAAATAAAAAGGATAACAGTCGAAAGTTATGGTTTGTGTTTATGATTTGGCATCAATTTTTATATAGAGAATACTTACGATTTAACTATTCACATGGGAACCAAACAACAAAAAGCAAGCGATACTCAGGCATTTATGAAACTTTGCTTGTTTTTTTATTTTCCTAGAAAAAACCATCTAATTAGATTGGATCAATTAGGATAATGACTACTATTAGCTTAATTAAGATTCTCCATCCCCATTATCAAAAAATGCATCAAATCCTCCATCAAAATCCTCTGTTGCTTCTTCAAACATTTCCTCAACATCAAAACCTTCCATCATCTCAGTTAATAACATCGTCCCTAAAACACCCACTGCTAATCCACCAATCATACCAGGTATAGCATTTCCCATTTGGGAAGTATGAACTTGTTGATGGTTTGTTGAATAAGAAAACGGTTGTGAAAAAGCATAAGGCTGTTCAATAGCTTCTGATATATATTTTCCAAGTAGTTTTTCAAGTTCGGCTTCATGCTCAAGAACATTTTGATTTAAATGAAATTCACGTTTTGCTTCAATTTCCTTGTAGCCGCTTTTACAGTCAACTTCCATCCATACCCGGATACCTGATTCTTCATTGGCAAACCTCATTTCAACTTCATTTACCTGTCCCAAGTATTGTTGAGTGGGAAAAAAAGCAAATTCCTGTCCATATTGGTCGAGTTTACCCGAGTCGGCTGTTTCCCGAAAACCTAGTTGGCTCATTGCATTAAAAATGGATTGGATAGATTCCTGGGATTGGATGACTAGCCTGTCTACATCTTTGCGGTCGAACCCACCCTCAATATCAAGATGTGTATCCAGATAGTATGAGACAGTCCCCCTTGAAATAGGAATATTCGTTGGTAGGACGTAATGAAAAGGGATGACCTTACGTTCTTTGGAGAGAATACGGTCTCGATTAACTAATGGTATATGGGCAACTTCCTTCGAAACGCTTCCTTGTTTTAATACCACATTCATCATGAGTCGGACAGTCAATTGATTGATTTTCTGTTCCACCTCACCACCTTGTATAATAACCTCCCCTTGGATGTTTTCTCCCGCTTGATAATTACGATTGTCACATTGTAAATCTACAGTTGCGGCTCCTTTTCCTAAACTTGCTAAAATTTTTTTGAACATGTTTTCCTCTTCCTTTCGAGATTATCTCAAACCGTCTTAAGAATATGTAAGTAAAATGGGGCGTAATAAAAAATGACAAGAAATCTATTCGTATTTCTTGAGAATTCTAAATTATACTCTGATATTAATACGTCGAAAAATGAAAATAGTTTCAAATAATTTAACTAATAACTAGGCTTTGTTAATCGATGTTATAGTTTTCACTAGATGGACAAAATAGTTAAGAAGATTTCACAATAAACAGGGGGGAATATGCTTTTTCATATTATCATTGGGTTTATCTTTCCTTGGATTGTAGGAGGTTATTTGTTAAGAAATCACACAAGCCTGTTTACTATTTTTTATCCTAGTACTACAGCGACGAGCTTTTTTATAAATGAAATTGGATTTAATTACTTTTGGAAGATGTCTATAAATGAATGGAATGTAAATTGGAGTGGGTTCAGTTATCTAACGCGATATTCAATTGTATTTATTACAAATTAGTCCAAAAATTTATTTTCTTCAACGAACGAGTGGGTTAATGGAAAAAGACATGCAAAGGAGCATGTTTCAGGCCCTTATTTCTTTTGTTTAATATATCAACAGTAATGTATTTAATGGGAACAAGCTTATTACTTAGTTAAATAATTTAACAAATTATTAGCAGTATCCTAAAGCCATTTTTTCAGAGTACAGGAGATCAGTGCTACTACTTTGGAAAGAGAACCTTAACCGTATTCGCTAATGTTTTTTATTTTTTTTCCGGAATGCGTTGACTGCTAATAACAATAATGGAAGAACAAGTCCGTACGTTGAAACGTATAGCGGCCAAACTTCTTTGTCAAATGTGATTAAATGGGCGACATTGGGATGTATAATTAAGGAAAGCGAAACCACGATCATCCCTAAAGGTAGCGTGAGTGGGCGATAATTGTTCATTTTCAACGTTTGTGCAAGACCGATAACGGATGCGTACAAATATAACGCCATTTTAAAATAAATTGTGAAAAGCCATATGATGGCCATTATGGCTTCTATCCGTTGCAAAAAATCCCCTACGTTTAACTTCCTAGCCAAAGCATAACTTGGATACATCTGTCTGGCGGTATTATCAGCACCTAAAATTAAAATAGTTAAAGCGATAAGGATGATTAAAATGATTCCGGCGATTAGAATTCCGAAAAAAAAGTTTTTTTCAGCTACTTTTGGTTGATTCACTGAAACAGGAAAAATCATTAATAAAACAATCAAAGGCAAAGAAAAAACACCTGTAAAAAGAAAAACAGCCCGTATCATCGGTTTTAATCCTGTTTCAAATACGGGTTGTATGTTTTCAAACTTCAATTGATCTGGAGATAATAATACTGATACCACTAGAATTACGAATAAAAAAATAATGAAAGGAAATAAAATTTCTCCAGTTCGTGCCAACGTTTCAAGACCAAGGTGAATTCCCATAATTAAGATGAATGCGAAAAGAATATGGATCGCTTCAATAGGGGTGTCCGGCATGATCTGTGTCGTCAAGAAATTACCAACATAAAACAATAGTTCTGTAGAGGAGTAAAGTGAAAAGAAAACAAACGTAAGAGAAACTGCCTTACCTAACCATTTGCCGAAAATTGTTTCATTGATTTCAACAAGTGTCATAGTGGGGAACAGCCTGCCTAGATATATATATAAAGCCACCAGCAATAAACCTATGCCTACACCGATTACAGCTGCAACCCAAGCATCTTGTTTTACCTCTTGAGCCAGACTTCCAGGAATCACCAAGATGGTCGTACCTATAGAAAATAAAATAACTAATATTGAAAATTGCCGAGCACTAATTTTAATATCTTTTATCATAATTCAACATCCTATCAATGGGTATTCCCCTATTGTTGACCTTGTTTTGTTAGAATAAACTCTAGCTTTAGGAGTGCTGCAACATTTGGCGTCGGTCAATGGTAGCGCACCGAAGGGAGCAGTAAGGTGTTGACGGACTCATCTAACCAAAGACACTCTTGGTATGGAACTAACCAAACTTTGTTCCTGCCTATCGGCGAGGGAGCATTCCAGGATTCGAAGGTTGGGAGGTTGACTTTTTTAGTGCAATCCGTGCTACTTTGGCTGGGTGGTGGGCGAGTAGCCTACCATCTTAAAGTGGGAGCGAAGCGTATTTCGATAGCAAACACACAAGGATTTTAGAATGGCTGCTTCCAAGATTATTGGAGTGGGCATTCTAAGTTGTCCAAATGTAACCCCATTCATTGTATAAAACCAACCAATTATTTTATATTTTCCAGGAATGAATTACCAACCGTACCGACTCGCCGGATTTCTCCTTGTACCTTTATATGTACAGGTAAGTTCTCAAAATTTTTATCCCAATCTTTTTTGAGATTTTTCCAGGCTGTAGGGTCAGCTCGATGAATCGCCTCACCAAATCCAAAAATGTCTACGTTATATTTTTCCTGTACCTGTTTTATTGCCTTTTTGAAAAATTCCTTCGATTCTTTTTCATAAATTTCCTCTAATTTTTCAATCGTTTCTGGTTTTGTTAAATCGATATGGCACTCTACTTCACCTACATTGCCTTCCACACTAACATTTAGATCTATTTCAGGTTTTCCATTCTTTATCTTACCTTTCAATTCCGTGTTTGACTTTTTCACTTCATACACAGCTTTTCCGCCTTTAGGACACGGTATATTCACAACTGTACTTTTCTCCTTATTTGTAATGACGTTATACGTTTTACTTTGTTTTTCATCTAACCAACCGACTAATTTATCCTTTTTGAATACAGCTAGGTTTCCATACGTTATTCGAGCAGGGGGATCAATCATTTCTACATTCTGTTTGCTCAAAGAAGTTTCTTCATTACCTTTTATAACTGCTTGGATTCCTGTTAACACCGGTTTTTTTCCGTCACTTACCATACCCGCGATCAATTCATCTAATGTAACGGCACTTGTACCTGCCCATGCTTTTTCTGAAACTAAAAGGGTACTAAACATTTTATTGGCAGGTATTTTTTCTATAGCTGTTGGTACCTTCAGGATATCTTCTGCTTTCATTCCCTTAGCTACGACGGTATAAAAATCTGATCGCACTTCCCAGTCTCTTGAGAGAAGATCTAACGGTTTTCCAATGCCTTCTCTTGCTAATGACTCACCAATCACTAGTATTCGTAGATGTGAAGGATAAATTTTCCTTGGGGATTCCTTTGTCATTTTTCGGAAAGCTTCAAATACGGTTTTCCCTGTGGCCTGATAGATGATGACGGGTGAAAGGCCGGTACCTCCACTGTCCTTCCCAGCTACTTCAGCTGGATTTACTACTTGGGCGGTTACGAGATATTGTCCATTCTTTGTAATATCCAACCCTATGGCCAGCGTAATAGCAAGTTCATTTAATTCACGACGATTCCAGCAACCCGTAGTGAATAATAGAAATACAATCAGCACGATAAGCATTGTAAAGTTCCGTTTCATAGGTTAAAGTCCTTTCGCTCGATTTTTTTCTATTATTTGGTTTATTACGGATTATTTTAAAGTGACGATTTCATTTTTAACCCATCTTCGCTCTTGATCAAACGTTGAAATTAAAGAACTACCGTATGTTGACTTTTCTTCTAGGGATGAGCATCATCAGCTTATCTATTGTCTATTTTTAAACATCTATTAAGACTATATTGATTCCTTATTCTCCATCTTGTAGGCTTTTTTTTCTCTCAACTATTATTAGGGCTAGCGTTCGAAAAAAATAAACCCTGATCGAAAAATAAATTCACACTTAAAAGATTAGAATATATGTTGCGGTAAATGCTTCTAAAAAGATAAAAACCTTCAGGGATTTAATAGTCGTTGGTCCGAAGGAGGAACAGGATCGGAACCGCCAACCTTTGATTCGATGATTTAAAATGTTAATGATAAATTCCATTTTCACTTTAATAATTTCTCAATCATGTCGGAAAGCGGTTTATAAATAGCTGTAATCCAATCTAGTGGATTGGGAATCTTGATATTCAGCGCTTGGGCAATGCTTAATGCGGTTCCGAATAGTAGAAGAATGGAAAATATCCATAGTTCCTTTTTTAATTTTTTCCTCATCAGAGGAGGAACATCAATCGCGATGATCGCAGCGATGATGACAAGGATTCCTGCAACAGCCACCACTTTTGAATACTCCTTTCTCTATTTGCTTTATGAATAGGATACGGTACGGTCAAATCATTGCATCTACCTATACATTTACAGACAAGTTAAAATACCAATCCTTCTTATACCTTTTAGCTAGCTTAGAACCGCCATGAAATGACTTCATCCAATCTAAATAGAAGCATTTTGTGTATTTTGACGCCATTTAGATAACTTTAGTTTCAATCTTATATTTTATTCCGTGGCGGTTTCGATGCTGAATTTTGTTCACGTTTATTGTTTTTCTGGCTGATTAAACGGGGGCGGGAAAACATCCCCCATCTAGGTACCCGAATAAACGTATCCTTCATGTCTTCACGAATAAAAGGACCAAAAGGACTCATATAGGGAACCCCAAAGGAACGCAAGCTGCACATGTGAAGAACAAGTGCAATGAACCCAACGACTAACCCGAATATGCCAAAAGAAGCCGCAAGCGCCATCATCGGGAAACGAAGCATTCGAATCGACATGGACAAGGAAAACGCAGGAAGCACAAAGCTTGAAATAGCCGTGATTGCAACAACGATTACCATGGCAGCCGATACGATTCCAGCCTCTACTGCTGCTGTTCCAATCACCAGTGTTCCCACAATAGATATAGCTTGTCCTATGGCCTTTGGCATTCGCAAACTAGCTTCTCGCAAGATTTCAAACGCCCCTTCCATCATGAGAGCTTCAATGAAAGCAGGAAAGGGAACCCCTTCTCGTTGAGCGGCTAGATTAATCAGCAGTGGAGTTGGTAACATTTCCTGATGGTACGTGGTGATAGCGATATATAAGGATGGTCCTAGTAGAGCAATAAAAATAGAAAAAAAACGAAGCAAACGAATAAGGGTGCTAATGTCTGCACGCTGATAATAATCTTCCGCAGCCTGAATAAAGGAGATGAACAGGGCAGGAACGACTAGAACTACTGGCGTTCCGTCCACTAGTATGGCAACTTTCCCTTCCAAAAGCTCCGCGGCAATTACATCAGGACGTTCCGAATAATATATAGTCGGAAAGGGACTGAACGTTTCATCTTGAATCAATTCCTCAATATAACCACTTTCTAGGATTCCATCGATATCGATTCGATCCAGACGCTTGTGCACTTCTTCGACGACTTTGTCATTCACAATTCCATCGATATACATGATCGCTATATCGGTTTTGGTCAATTCTCCAATTTTTTTCGATTCCAACCAAAGTCGAGGAGTTTTTATTTTTCGGCGAATTAACGCCGTATTGGTACGCAAGTTCTCCGTAAAACCTTCCTTTGGCCCCCGAACGACGGTTTCCGTGGTGGATTCCATTACACCACGGTCTTTTCCTCCACGCATCCCGATTGTAAAACCTTGTGCATGTCCATCCAATAAGAGAATAACATCCCCTGATAACAGGGAAGTCAGTAAAGAACTGAATTCCGTAACATCCTGTATGTCTCCAACCGCAAGGATGCGATCTTTCAATACTTGTAAAACGTTCTGTTGAGACGATATAAAATGCTTCTGATCGGGAGGGATATCTAACATGAGTGATTCCATGATAAAGTTCTGAATGGAATTAGTGTCCACCAAACCATCTGTATAAAAAATACATGCTTTAACGATTCCCTCTTTGCCAATTTGTATTTCTCTAATCACGATGTCGCCGCTATTTCCAAGCTGTTGTTTTACATACTGAATGTTTCCTTGGAGACTTGTATTTAACAAGTCTTTGTTCGATTCCTTATTTTGATCGTCTTGTTCGAATGAGGAGAGGTTAACTCTGTTTTTTCTTTGTTTCTTAAAAAAACTCATACATTTTATCCCCCACTCAGTCTTTTTTTTCTTCAGAAGGTGGACTTATTAATTTACTTTCAAAATTATTGAGAAAAGATCCGATAAGATAATTTGAAAAAAATACATTTTTATCCATGTTTTTCACTTTAACACCCTTCCTTTAAAAGCCCCATACATAATAGAGTTTTGTAATCATTATCGATTGTTCAACATTTCATTCCCTTTGTATGTAATGTGATAATATAATATTTACTTTTTGGTCTATCTTGTGTTTCTTCCAATAAGAAATTGCACAGAATATTTCTAGTTATTCTATTTAATATTGGATATATGGAAAACGTTAGGGTTTTGAAATGTAGGTGTTTTTTGAAAGCACTTGTCATTTCAAATTTTATTCACTACTATGTATTTGCTAAGGTACATTTATATAAATAATCTTGACTTTAAGCCATGAAGATTCACAGACGAGCAAGTCATTGCTGTTCTCTAAAGATTCTTTCTTATTTTTATGTTTTTCATCTAAATGTTCACTAAGTTCCTGTTTGTTTGAAGCATTGTTCATTTTCTTTTAACACTCCAAGTTTATAGTGTTACCGAATGAAGTGTTCGATTTTCTCACTATTATCATGCCTATTTCCCAATTTTTAATACATTAGGGAATAAATAGTTGAACAAGAGTGTTTCGGGATTTAGGAAGCCTTTTAGTCATCTCTACATTGGACCAAACACCTTTATTTAAATAAGGACATTTTATAAAAAAAAGATCCCTTTCGAGAAATTGTTTTTTCGAAACCTCTTCTGTAAGGTGACTTATGTAAACGTCTCTTATTTTAGGTAAATCCCAAGGAATTTGACTAATTGCATGGGATTTACAGGTTAGTATTTTTTCTTTAGAAAGAAGGGGTTTAATTAAACCAAGATTTTAAGAACATCCTTTAGTCGGCAACACAATGAATATTCGATGGAAAAAAAGGAGAAAATAGTTAAAATGTGGTGGGAGTTTTATCAGGAGGTGAACGAATTATTGAAGACCAAAATATCAGTACAACAATTTATGATAATAGTGATCTTATTTACAGTTGGAACTTCCATATTAATTTACCCGGCAAGTGTAGCAGCTGAGGCAAAGCAAGATGCATGGATTACGGCAATACTCACTACGGGCATTGGTTTATTATTCATATGGTTATTTAGTGCTTTAGGTAGTATTGTCCCTCATTTGACTTTAATCGAAATGTGCATGAAACTACTTGGTAAATGGTTAGGTACCATAGCTGCTATCATTTTTATTTCCTTTTTCTATTATAGTACTGCTGCATTGCTATTCTATATAGGCAATTTCTTGACAACACAAATGATGCCTGATACCCCGATGATAACCCCAATTATTCTTTATTTAAGCATTTTAGTTCTGGGAGTTTACCTTGGAATCGAAACCTTCGCTCGTTTTGCAGAGGTAGTTTTCCCTATTGTAATACTACTTTTATTGATTTTATTCATCTCCAGTAGCCCGCAGTTTGAATTTCAGAACTTTCTGCCTGTATTTGAGGTAGGGATTAAGCCTATCATACGGGGTGGAATTCTCATTTTTATTAACTCTTTTCTGATGCCTATTACTTTATTAACGATTTTCCCCTCTCACCTAAATCAAACCAAACAAGGTAGAAAAGCGTTTATAATGGGGGTTTTTATCGGAGGGATTATACTTGACATCATAATTGTGATAAGTATTTTGGTTTTGGGGGATTACATCACTTCGATTGAAATGTATCCAAGCTACGTTTTAGCACAAAAAATTAATATCGGAAATTTTTTTCAACGGATAGAAGCTATCGTGGCCATAATATGGTTTATCACGATCTATATCAAGATGTTTATATATTTTTATGGAACAGTCGTAGGCCTTGCAAATATGTTGAAGTTAGATGATTACAAACCAATTGTCCTTCCATTAGGGTTGACTTTAGTACCTTTTTCCTTACTTATGTATCCAGATGTACCTTATATGCAAAAATGGGAATCGACAAGTTGGGTACCATATGCCTTAACGATTGGTATATTTCTCCCATTATTATTACTAGGAGCAGCTGTATTTAGAAAATACATTCTTAAAGAAAATCTACAAAATCAAAAGTAATTTATGTCGATGTTTAAATATGGTCAATTTTTGGTTCTGGTGCAAATATGACCTGTTAGAAACATAGAATCTCAATATTCTTTTCATCTATGTATTGTGATGCTACTCCAAATAATTTATAGATGAATCCAATCTCGCTTTGGACAGACCTCACCCCTTGTACATAAATAAACATAAGTTCTTAAAACATAAATACCCTCTCATTGCAAATAAAGCCATGTTCGCAACGTTTGTCCAAATGTGAAAAAGAGCAACATAGTTGCTCTTTACAGGTTTTTTTCTGATTAATAAGATTCATATTAGATCTACATATAAAGTTTAATATGCTTAATACCGGTTATCACTGTGGCAGTTATCCCTACGAATATAATTACCAGCATTGAATAAAAAAGTCTTAAATCCTTTAATGTGAAAACTCCAATTAAAATAATAAGGAAATCCAATATTAACAATGCAACTCCAACATTTATAGAGAACAACTTTGAAAAAATTAATGCTAATAAATCGATGCCACCAGGACTAATATGCTCCCTTAGCATAAATCCAACTCCAATACCAATTATGGTACCACCAAAAATTGTGCTATATATAGTTGGCAAGTGGATCATGAGCTGCAGTGGGGTTAACAAAGCAATTATTATACTAGAAAGTGTTATTCCTAACAAACCGTTAACAAAATAGGTTTTATCATACACACTGGCAACAAGATAAATCGGGACATTTAAGCAGATGAATGTAATCGCAATATGAAAACCCAGTAAATAATTAAGAATTAAACTAACGCCCCAAAACCCTCCATTTATAAGGTGGATTGGTATAATAAAACCATTAATGCCAATCCCCATCAATAAGCTTGATAATATGGTTATCGATACTTTTCGATTCATCAAATCATCCTTTGTCCAAATCTTATACAATATATGGTCAAGATAAGATTTTTATACAAAGAGTAGGAAGATAATATTTTTCATTAATTCTTCATTTGCATTTAAAGGGTTTTGAACAATAGTATCACTCATTAAAATGAAATTTAACTTTCTTTCAAAGGTTCTGGTGCAAAGATAACACTCTATTGAAAGAGGCATTTATTTTCGATTATCAGTAAAAACGATCCTTTTTTTATATTCTTATAGCTTCAACTTATTTTAATAACGATTCAATCTGTCTTTTAGCCCTTTTACCTTCTGGAATCGGAAACAAGGGAAAAACATGCATCATACCTTGATATTCATAATATTGAAAGTGACTAGGATTTTGATTTATCATTTCACGTGTATCTGGATTAGTTATATCATCAGTTCCAGAAAATACTATGATATTAGTAGTCTGATCAAAGTCCCCTTTCATAGGACTTAGAAGGACATCCGTTAAAGAACGATTTCCTGCAAACGATTTTCTAATATCCTTTAATGCTGGTATTGCAGTGATAGGATCTCGTTTTTGAACTACTTCGATTTGTGGATTTTGCAATTCAAGATCAACTAAAGGTGAAATAGCGATTACTTGTTTAGGAAAATGTAATTCTTGTTCTTTTAACAATTGAATAAACGCTAACGAAATTGTGGCTCCAGCAGAGTCACCCATTATTGTTAATTCCCCTTTGTTTTTGATGATCTTTTGA
Organism: Peribacillus sp. NPDC060253; assembly: GCF_042727425.1. NCBI lineage: Bacteria > Bacillati > Bacillota > Bacilli > Caryophanales > Bacillaceae > Peribacillus > Peribacillus sp. NPDC060253. The sequence goes on along the minus strand of NZ_JBHXAS010000056.1, from coordinate 10,736 downwards.
TAGATATCTAGCAAATAGTTCATCACATCATCTATATTATTTTTAGGTGCCAAGGGGTATAACGGTACAATTACATTAATATTGGCATTTTTCATTAGATTATCTATAAATGCCCAGTGCAGCGATGAAATAGGTAATACAAAGCCTCCCCCAGGCAAATACATTACTGTCTTTGACGATTCTTTTGTTCGAGAACATAATGTATACATTGGATATCCGAAGCTAGAATGAATTTCAATATTATATTTCTTGTACATCGCCTTACTTGGTTTTGCGACATCACACTGTTTTTTCTTTATAAGTATTTCAAGTTCTGATCCTTGCTTCGTCCAGACAGAATTAATTTTAAAAATTTTTGCCAATAATTTTATTAATTTACTTTGTAGACTTGTCATAATCTACATCCTTTTTGATTTCCTCTGCCCAATTTACTTCAGTTTGCAACTGTTCAATTTGTAATTTAATAGAAGAACTCGCATTTTTCTTAAAGGTATCTAAATGTTTAGAATCAAAATCATCAAATTCATTTTGGAATTTATTTAACTGTTTCAATAAGAACTCTTGCTGTCTATGACAACGTTTAATAAAATCCTGAGTTAAATGCAATATATCACTAGCTTGTAAAAGCCCGAAGTTATTAGCCTTAATATGGAATAATTTAACGAAATTCACACTTTCAGTTGTATCTAACATAAGGGAAAAAAAACGTTCTTTTCCTAAACTAGTAATTTTATAAGTTTGTGAAGAATGATTTGATTTAAATGGTATATCTTCATTTGTATATTCAATATATCCTTCGCTCAACATCTTTTTTAACAATGTAGATAAAGTACCTCTACTTATTTTGAACCAAGGTTCAATTATTTTGGAAATAAAATATGCGTGAGCTGGAAAATTCATCAATATTGATAAAATAAATATCTCGTACATGTTGTCCTCCAAATAGTTTTAAAACAACCGTTTTATTAAAACTATAATTCATTTCTGATGAATGTGCAATACCGTAAGGTCAAGGCTATAAGAAACCCCCATTATTTGTGAACTAACCTGCTCCGTTGGTTCAATAAGAAAAAGTCTCAAAACTTATCCTTGTAAATAAAGATAAATTTGAGACCTTTTATTGGACTACGCTGCCGAAGCAACTCCCTTATTGAAGTAAAGCACCCGTTATTTGGAGAAAATTTTCAAGAAGTTCTTTGTTTCGTACTGTTACCGTCAATTGTCTTAATTTTTTTAATGAAATAATAATGCTTGTAGAGGGCGAGCACTACCAACAAGATTTTCACTAAAAGGATGTCCACATAAAATACAGAAATTACGATGAAGAAATCGGCAATTAAATTGATTCTGATTTTCTCTTTTCGAGTCATACCTTTTTTTTGTAAGAATGCTTCAACGTATTTTTCATATAATGAGGTGCTTTTAAACCAGTTTTCAATCTTCTTGGAACTTTTCGCAAAGCAAAAAGCAGCGAATAAGTAAAACGGTCCACCCGGTAGAACAGGTAACACAGTCCCTGCAACACCAATCACAAGGGATATGAATCCAAGCAGCAAAAATAGTATACTTTTTACTTTTTTAATGGTAATCACCTTTTTATTTATATTCTATTCCTTTTATACGTAAAGAGGAAGTAAACTTTATCAATGGCTATCAATTCTGGTTAGGTGAAAATAGGAACCAGTGTACGTTATATTTAATTTTTATATACGATCAACTAAGATAGTAGATATCTTCTTTTTCACATCAAAGCCTGTTTATAGACGAAGCAGCGATTAATCATGCCGTTTTTTGGATACTTCCGATAACCGTTGAAATTCCGAATCAGACTGCTCATTCGTTTTGTCTTTTTAGCTTTTCGTTTACCGTTTGGTAATTGCTTCAATCGATCTAATAACTCTTGTCCTTTTTTATCCAAATATCCAATCATTTTAGAGTAGCGTCAGGAAAATACAGAATTACAACGTTTGAAATTCCAATATTAATAAGCCCAATTTCTTAGTATTGGTATTAAGAAATTGGGCCTTTTCGTTTTTTAGTGTTGTAAATCCGCGTTTTGTTGGCGTTACCTCTACATCATCAAAGGCTTTGAATAGGTCGAGTCATATTAATATCTGCGAATCTAGCCAAATTAACTACGTTGTAATTCTTCTTTGACGATAAGGAATGTTTTGAGCAGTTACAACTGCATGGTTATAATTACGCAAAATTTCATGTTCGACTGTGGTTGTTGGATCACCGTCAGGTAGAATTATCCGTTTCTATGCGGACGGATCCGATGAGAGTTGTTTTGCTGTATCGAGAAATTGTTTAACCATGGTTGAATTGTCATCGGTTCTCCAGGCAATGCTCATTTCCACGCGCGGGGCTTCTCCCTCGATGTTCACATACGCGACGTCCCGTGCATGTAAATTCCCTGTTGATCTTGGTACGATACTTATACCAAGTCCTGCAGCAACCAACCCAACAACTGTCTGTATTTCTTTCACGTTTTGACGGATGATTGGGCTGAAGCCAGCATCGTGACATTTCGAGAGGATATCATCGTACCAGCTCGGCCAAACCTCCCTATCCACTAATATAAATCTTTCTGTGCTGAGATCCCCCATTGATATTGAAGCGCGTTGGGCGAGTGGATGCAACTTCGGTACGACGGCGATACAAGTCTCTTGATGAACTGGCAAGAGTGATATGAGCGGATCAACCACAGGATTTCTTACAAAGCCGATGTCGATGTCCTTACTGTGAAATGCCTCAATCTGCATTGGTGTAGGCATCTCACGAAGAACCAAATCTACATATGGAAACTGCTCATTAAAAGCCCGAATAATAATTGGGAAAATATAGAATGTTGCAGATCCGACAAATCCCAGTACTAACCGACCAAGCATTCCCATCTCTGCCTTTAGAGCTGCAGCCTTAGCACACTCTAATCGGGTAAGGACAGGGCGAACTTCTTGCAAGAAAACCTTGCCCGCGTTTGTCAGCTCTACATGTCGTTTTGTTCTCTCAAACAACTTCACTCCAAGTTCCCTTTCAAGTTGTAAAATCTGTTGACTTAAAGGTGGTTGTGTCATCTGTAAGCGTATTGCCGCCCGACCAAAATGCAACTCTTCGGCCACTACAGTGAAATATTCAATCTGACGCAGTTCCACGCTATTATCCCTCCCTAATTAAGTCGTTATTCGACTTAGAAACATGATATTTATATATTAGACACTAATTAATTCTCGTTGTAAAGTGTTGTTAGAGTGGAATAAAGAGATAGAGAAAAAATAATTTTCTAAGGGAGAGGTTCATTCGTATGAATGCTTCGATGGCTATTTTATGTCTTATATGGGGATTTAATTTTGTTATCATGAAATTAGGAAATGGTGCTTTTCCGCCTGTCCATTTTGCAGCATTTCGATTTTTGCTTGGTGCTATCGTACTCCTCGTTGTGTGCTTTATGAAAAGGATACCCCTCCCGAATAAATCGGATATCAAGTGGTACGTTCTTTGCGGACTTCTCCAAACCTGCTATTTTAATATTGCTATCCAAATATCGCTTAACTATGTCAGTGCGGGTCTTACATCTGTGTTGACATACAGTATGCCGCTTTTTTTATCGATCATGGCTCATAGATGGATTCCAGGAGAAAAGTTGACGGCAAGAAAAACGTTTGGAATTGTGCTAGGAATAGCCGGTTTACTTCTTGCCATGAATATCCATTTAGGGGGATCCTCCTGGGCTGTGTTTCTGGCATTAAGCTCCGCTATTTCTTGGGCAATAGCCAACTTACTTTTTAAATTGAAATTAAAGCATTGTGATACCATTCAATTCACTACATGGCAAATGGCGATTGGAGCGATGGGATTATTGATATATTCCCTTTCATTTGAACACGGGGAATCGCATTGGGGAATCATGCCAGCCGTTTATATTCCGTTTGCAGGGATTGTTGCTTCTGCCCTGGCGTTTGTGATATGGACTCATATTTTAAGTCGTACAGAAGCAAGCAAAGCATCGATTTCTTTACTACTTGTACCCGTCGTAGGTGTCATTTCAGGATGTATATTTTTGCATGAAAACATAAAAATAGTTACGTTAGCAGGGATTTTACTTGTCCTGGTAGGAATATGGTTTGTTAATAGTAAAAGTACTCGCGAATCCCATAGGGGCGAAGCAAATGTTGTGGATAAAGTATAGACGGAACGACATTATTGTGGTCCTAACCGGTGTTTTTAATTTCCTTATATCATGACAACCAAAATAGCGCACCGAATAAAACAATAGGGTGGGAAGCCTTGTGTATTGCTCGCAGCGCATTAATTGAATAAGACAAATAAAAAGCCGGTTCCTTTGAACTGCTTTTCGTACATTGATATTGAGTGACTTAAGCGATGTCATACTGCCTTAACGCAATTTACATACAAAAAAAGGATCTTCAAAATGGAGATCCTTTTTTTGTACTTCTATGTGAGATCTAACAAAGTGACGCCAAAAACCTCAACCCCTACTCCTTTCACTAACTCATTCGTTAGCGACAAAAGCCCAAGGCATATTGCTGATTTTGACAACCCTTTTGCTTGGAACTAATTCATACGTGTCTTTTTCGTGTATGCTTGAATTAAAGTGTGACAATAATCGGACCATTTTTAGTAAGGATAATCGTGTGTTCCAATTGAGCTACATAGCTTTTTTCTGTAGCATAGGTCCAACCGTCTTCCATTTGGAATACTTCTTCTTCAAAGGTTGAGATAAATGGTTCGAATGCGATAACCATCCCTTCCTTTAATATTTCATTATCCCATGGATCATAATAATTACAAATATGGTCAGGTGCTTCATGTATTCTACGTCCAACACCATGTCCTGTAAGGTTTTTGATAACAGTGAATCCATGCTGCCTCGCTGTTTCGAATACTGCTTTTCCGATTCTACTTTTTTTGGAACCGGGTTTTGCTTTCTTAAGGCCTGCTTCAAATGCCATTTTAGCAACGTCGCATATTTTCGTTAATACTTCTTCTCCTTCTCCTACTACAAATGAGATTCCTGTATCTGCGAAATAACCGTTCTTTGAAGCAGATACATCTATATTTACTAGATCCCCTTCATGAATAACCCGATTACCCGGAATACCATGTGCCACTTCTTCATTTAGACTAATGCAAGTATAGCCAGGAAAATCATATTCACCTTTTGGAGCTGAAACTGCACCTGCTTTTTCTAAAAGTTCTCCGGCTATATCATCAAGTTCTTTAGTCGTTATCCCAGGAATTGTTCTTTGTACCAATTCATCTCTAATGTAAGCGATAATTTTGCCAATTTCCTTCAAACCATTAAAATCTTCTTCTGTTTTTGCAATCATTTTTTTCCTACCTCATTATCTTTTATCGTCAATTAATTATACCTTTATTTTCTCGAAAGATTCAAGCAATGTAAGATGAGCATATGCTACCCGATTGGATCGCCCTACACGGCCACGTAGCTGATAGAGCTCTTTTTTGCTCTTGATGAAATAACTAAAATAAATTTGACTTCTTATTGACCTAAACAGCCACTTTAGTTGAAGAAATAAATTGTTTTATATTTCTTCTATCAATCCCTATCTTAATTATAAATGATCAAAATCCACAATAAACGAAAAATAGAGTTGCTATTACTGTATGGTAGTAGCAACTCTATTTTTAATTTCTGACAAACTCAACATTAAAATTTGACATAGAATTTATAAAAAGTTTGATCATTTTTTCAACTTACAAACCTATTCATTTATATGACTCATAGCTTGTCCATTAAAGACCTAGCCATATTAAAACGCTTAATCAAGTTTTTTTTAAAACATAAAATACTGCTTTTAAACTGAATCAACTATTTGGAATGGCTGCATAAAAACAAAATTCTATAAGGAATATAGACGTCTTTCAATAAATGCAATCTTAACACCAGAATCGGATATTACCTTTCGCATCTTTCTTTTTGTTTTTACGAGTCACACTATCGACATTATAAGTTAAATTTCAATAAAAGAGAGAAGTATTGGCGTATAGCGATGAGGCGCCGCCAGAGTGTACAAATAGAATATTATCATCCGGCTTAAAGGTGCCTTTTTGTATTAAATCAATAAGTCCCGCTACCGCCTTACCTGTATATACCGGATCCAATAAAATCCCTTCTGTTCTTGCTACGAGTTTGACAGCTTCCACCATTTCAGGCGTAGGTAAAGCATAACCAGGTCCGACATACTCATCAAAACACATAACAGCCTCACGAGGGATTGAATTTGGAATACCGATGTGTGTTGATGTTTCTTTAACAAGCTGAAAAACTTTCTCTTCTTGTTCCTCTTTTCCTCTGCTTACGTTTATTCCAATTACCGATATTCCACTTTGGTTTCCGTGAAATCCAGTCACCAAACCAGCATGCATTCCCCCACTGCCGCTTACGCAAATGACTGACTTCATATCGATTCCTTGATTAAATGACTGTGACAAAATCTCCTGAGCGCAAGCAACATATCCCGTTGCGCCAATCACATTGGATCCCCCGACTGGTATTATGTAAGGTCGATTTCCTTTCTCCGTTACCTCATTAGCTACTTTCTGCATTTCTTGCATTAAGTCCGCCCCATTAGGCACAACTTTGATTTTTTCAGCGCCCAATAAATGATATAAAAAATAGTTACCGTTAAAATCCGGCTCAGAATTTTTTGAAAGTCCCTCTTCCAACACAAGGATACAATTCATTTTCTCTTTAACTGCAGCGGCTAGTGTTAAGCGGCAATGATTTGATTGAATGCCTCCACATGTAATTAACGTATCCGCACCTTTTTCCATTGCATCGGCAACAAGGAACTCTAGTTTTCTCGTTTTATTTCCCCCAGCCGTCAGACCAAGTAAATCATCTCGTTTAAGATAAATGGATGGGCCCCCAAGAACTTCGGAAAAATGATGTAATTTCTCAATAGGTGTATCGGTTGGTGTGTATCGTCGTCTAGGGAATTGTGCTAAATTCATATTAAATCTCCTCCTGTATTCACTGTTTAAGACTAAACCATATGTCAATTAAAGAAAAGAGAATATCAATCTTTTGTTCTCTTTTCAACTATTATGATTAAATCATAGCAACCGCTTCGATTTCAATCATAGCATCTTTAGGTAAACGAGCAACTTCAATCGCACTTCTAGCTGGATAATTATCCGTAAAAAATTCTCCATATACATGATTCATCGCGGCAAAGTGACTCATATCACTTAAAAAAACCGTTGTTTTTATTACCTGCTGTAAGCTTGCTCCCGCCGCTTCCACAACCTTCTTAAGATTCTCCAATGACACCTTTGTTTGCTCCTCAATATTATCAGGCATTTCTCCAGTTTCAGGATGAATTGGCAGCTGCCCTGAAGTATACACTACATTTCCTACTTTAATACCTTGTGAATAAGGACCGATAGCCTTAGGGGCTTCTTTGGTCATGATTGTTTCTTTTATCATATAAACCACCTCTTTTTTTTTGGTAATCCTATTCATACGGAATTGAATTTAATTCCCCTTTAAATAAAACGCTTACATTCAACACAGGCCTTCCCTCTTATTCCTTGCGCTCAAAATCACACTCCATCAGAGGAACTATTTTTGTTTTCTTAATGATTTTATATCCAAGCCAGAGAAGCAAGAATATAGGAAGACCAATGTACGTGGCAATAATTTCTGCCCAGCCAATTTGATGTCCGAAAAAAAGAGTCTGTCCAAGAATGAAAACCACAAAAAACAACAGCGTGATAACCGGGCCCAGCGGGTACCATTTGGCTTTAAACGGCAATTCATTTAGATCTCTTCCTTGAGCTACATAGGCCTTACGGAAGCGGTAATGACTAACGGCAATCCCGAACCATTTGATAAATCCGGTAAGGGCTGAAGCATTTACCAACCAAATAAATACTGAACCATTTCCAAAAAGGGATGCCAAAAAAGAGGCGAGTCCTATAATAGCGGTTGTACAGAGAGCCAACATGGGAATTCCCCTCCTGTTAAGCCGTGCAAAGATTCGTGGTGCCTTTCCTTCTTTCGCCAGTGCCCATAGCATACGTGAAGAAGCATACATTGCTGAATTTGCTGCCGATAAAACAGATGTGAGAAGCACAGCATTCATGACGGAAGCGGCAAATGCCAACCCAGCTCTCTGAAGAACAAGCGTGAAGGGGCTGATAGATACATTTTGAACGCCGGATTTAAGCAGGTTTGGATCCGTATAAGGGATAATCAAACCGATAACAAAAATCGTCAACACGTAGAATATAAGGATTCGCCAGAAGATTGACCGTATTGCTTTCGGTACGTTTTTCGATGGATTTTCTGTTTCACCGGCTGCCGTCGCAATCACTTCAGTTCCCTGGAACGCAAAGCCCGCGATGAGCACTACACTAAAGATAGATACGAGCCCACCATGGAAAGGAGCATCTCCTTGAGTAAAGTTATTGAACCCGACTGAATGTCCTCCCATAATTCCAAAAATCATGGCAACCCCAATAACGAGAAATACGATGATCGAGATGACCTTAATACCGGCAAACCAGTATTCACTTTCCCCATATGCCTTGACTGATAAAACATTTAAGATTAGCAACAAACCCAGAAATAGTGCGCTCCACAAGATAGTAGGTGAGTCCGGAAACCAATATTTCATAATAAGAGTAGAGGCCACTAAATCTGCAGGAACCGTTATCGCGGTTGTATACCAATAGTTCCAACCTAACGCAAAGCCTAACGCAGGATCGATATACTTTGAGGCATAGATGTCAAAGGCCCCCGGGACCGGTAAGAAGGCCGATAGCTCTCCTAAACTATTCATGACAAAATAGACCATGATTCCTACCAAAATGATGCTGCTAGCGCTCCTCCCGGCCCCGCAGTGCTAATCGTCGATCCGCTGGATACAAACAATCCCGTTCCAATAGCGCCACCAATAGCCATCATCGTTAAATGTCTGGGTTTCAGCTTCCTTTGTAAGGATGCTTTTGAATTTCGCTCTTCTAGGGTGTTACTTATCTCTGCTTCTAATTTCCCCATAGTGTATCCCCCTTCAATTTGTATACAAGGCTCAGTTGGCTGTTTTTAATTATTTTTAGAACTTTCAGTCATTTTATAAAATACTTCTCCCTTCTGCTTTTGTCCTCACCCCTGTCAAATTCAGGCGAGAAAATGATATATACACTCTCCCGCTTTCATTTTTAGTATCTCTTAATTGAGAAAAATAGATATTTTTTATGAAGTTAACATAATTTATATTTTTCCAACTTGCGATAAAGAGTAGACAGGCTAATCTGTAGTTCCCGGGCAATTTGTTCTTTATCATGCCGGTATTTTTCAGCTAGGAAATAGCTCTGGATTACGTCTTTTTCAAATTCTGAAATCATTTGTTCTAAACTTAATCCTCTACTCTCGACAGAGAGTTGATCCTGTTGAAGCAGATAGTCAGGTAAGTCATGGAAGGAGACGATATCTGATTCAGCCATATTTGCCATATATTCTACGGCGTTTTCCAACTGCCGTATATTCCCCGGCCAATCATAGCGTATAAGCCATCTCTCCAGCATTGGGTCCAATCTCAATGGGTGCCTTTGCATGATCTTACAATGCTTATGCATGAAATGTTCAAGATACAAAGCGATATCATCACGCCGCTCTCGCAAGGGTTTGGTATGGAGAGGGATGACATTGAGACGGTAATATAAGTCCTCGCGAAAAGTTCCGTTTTGCACCATTTCCTCCAGGTTTCGGTGAGTAGCTGCAATCACCCGTACATTTATCTCGATTGCTTTTTTTCCACCGATTCTTTCAATCTCTCTTTCTTGTAAAACCCGTAATAACTTTGGCTGCAAGAAAAGCGGCATATCTCCAATTTCATCAAGAAATATGGTTCCGTTGTGCGCTAATTCGAATTTCCCCATTTTCCCATTCCGACTTGAGCCGGTAAATGATCCGCCTTCATAACCAAACAACTCACTTTCCAACAAGCTCTCAGGTATGGCTGCACAATTAACTGCTACAAATGAATCCATCCGGCGTTTGCTTTCGAAATGAATCGCTTTGGCTAATAATTCCTTACCCGTACCGCTATCTCCCCTAATCAGGACAGTGGAAGGGCTGTTTATTATCCGTCTTGCTTTTTTAATAACATCCTGAAGCCCGGAATCTTTACCAAGAATGTTTTCAAAAGTAATAGATTTCGGGGGTATCGGGATATCTTCTTGAATTTTGCAACCCGGTTCTTTATCAGGGTCCAGCATTGCTAATTTATTGACTAACAATGTACTAACATTCCGTAGAAACTGGATCAGATTCTCTGATTCTATAATCATTTTCTCCTTTTGTTCATGGGAAAAACCAATCATGCCGATGACGCCAACTGGTTTGTCTTGCTTTACAATAGGAAACCCGATGGTAGCGAGTTCTTTGCATTGATTTACGAATTTACAACTCCTACACTGCGACTCATCTTTTTTCACATCGTAAACCACTCCAGGCTCCCCTGTTTCCAATATCATTCTGAAAAAGGAGCCTTCCGGAGCCGTTTTGCCAATGAGATCTTTATAATAACCAGTTCCGCTAATACGAACGCCTTTTTCATCAAGCACGGTTATATCCAGACCAAGGATTCCTGCTGTGTTCTCAGCGTAATCTTGAATAAACTGCTGCATGCCGATAAAGCCTGCCATATTATCCTCCTTTGCTAATGCGCTATATGAAATAATAA
>NZ_JBHXAS010000055.1:0-33028 GCF_042727425.1 Peribacillus sp. NPDC060253 | reverse complement strand
GTTATTATATATTTTTTTCCTTTACACACAATCAAACAGGCCGAAAGTAGGAATTAAAATGGAATATTTCAATATAACAAACCAACATTTATTAATAGAAGTTCTGCAAAGCTGGAATGGGTTATCCTTGGAAAAACTTTTTAGGGAGCGGTGGAAAGCCCCTAAGAAGTTGGTGCATGAGTGGAGAATGAGTAAAGAATTGATGTTGAACGGCAATTCCGTCCCATGGTCAACTGTCCTTACTGAAGGAGATACGATCAGCATCCCCTTACTTGATGATGCTGAAAAAGAAAACGTTAAAGCTGCAGACTTAGGAATTTCCATCTTATATGAAGATGATGTGTTGTTGGTAGCCAATAAACCGGCAGGAATGGATACGCACCCTTCACAACCCGGTGACGCACATTCCCTTATCAATGGAGTGGCATACCATCTTCAACACACCGGCCAGACTTGTATGATAAAGCATATTCATAGGCTGGATAAAGATACCACAGGTGCAGTCCTTTTTGCTAAAAACCGCCTCATTGGGTCCATTCTGGATAGAATGTTAGAGGAAAGGGAAATCAAACGGACATATCTTGCTTTAGTAGAAGGAATCATTAAAAACGATCAAGGCGAAATCAAAGAAAAAATAGGCCGTGACCGCCACCATGCTACAAGGCGGAGAGTTTCTCCTACAGGCCAGACAGCAGTCACCCATTATCGGGTTCTCAATCGTGATTCCAAGAAAAACTTGACATTCGTCGGCTGCACCTTGGAAAGTGGCCGAACCCACCAGATCCGGGTGCATTTCAGTCACTTGCAACACCCTTTGGCAGGAGATACCCTATATGGCGGAAGGCGGACATTTCCACGTCAAGCCCTGCATGCACGGAAAATCGAATTCACCCACCCCATTTCCGAACAAAAAATGACTATAGAAGCTCCATTTATCGATAGCCCTGAAATATTCAATGTTCACCTATTATAAAGTCATAAAAAAAAGAACACCGTTCCCTTACGGAGCGGTGTTCTTTTAATTTCTTCCTTATATATGAAATACAATTGTCCCCATATCTCGATTTCCTTTGGATTTCCTATCGGACGTTTTATCTCCACGAAGGTCGGATTTCACTCCAAATAGCATAAGGATATGAACAAAAAAAATAGCTGGCCTCTTCGGCCAGCTTTATTTTTGTAGTTATGATGCTTTTCTCATGCCTTTTAAGATAAGGCTTAAGATGAAGACAAATACGATTGCCCCAATCAATGCTGGAATAATAGCGAAATCCGCTACTGATGGTCCCCAGTTCCCAAGAATTAATGAACCTAACCATGCACCAACAAAACCTGCGATAATGTTACCGATAATTCCAAATGGTACATCACGCCCAACGATCATACCTGCTAACCAACCAATGATACCTCCGATAATTAATGACCATAAAAATCCCATAATATATTTCCTCCTTCAAATTTAGTTATAATTTTTTCACCTGCAACAGCAGACAACAAGAAATTTCATCACTTCCATCCAGTCATGCCTTTTCAGTTCTTTAACGTTAATTCAAATGGTATGATGCCGTTATCCAATTCAATGGGTAGAGTTAGCTAGCTATAGCCCCTGAGGAACTAATTGGACACTCCTCAATGTGTTAGTGTGTTTTTCTTTTTGTTTGCCGCTGTACTCATTATTTTCCCCGTTTTAATAATCTAAAACCTATTTTTTTTTATAAATATTTGACAGCAAAAAAAGGATTATTAGACATATGAAACGGGTATACCATATGCTTAACTTTGTCACATAGTTAGTATAAGCATTAACTGTCGCAAATATGTTCTTATAGGTAAAAGAAAAAGGATGCCCCTTGGGACACCCTTCCTAACTTATTTTTATATTCGTACAGGACGCACTTTTAGAACAAAAGTTCATCGGGATTGCTTCCGAAACGTTCATTTTTGTTCAAGGCATCTATTTGATTCATTTCATTTAGGCTCAAAGAAAAGTCAAAGACCTCTGCATTCTCCTCGATACGTGACGGCGTAATCGATTTAGGTATAACCACGATATCATGTTGCAGATGCCATCTAATTAATACTTGTGCGGAACTCTTCCCATGCTTCTTCGCTATATGATTAATCGTTGGTTCCTCCAGTAGGTTCCCCCTGCCTAGTGGACTCCATGCTTCTACCTTGATTTCATGTTTTGCACAGTATTCACGAATTTCCACTTGAGTCAAAAGTGGATGCAATTCGATTTGATTGACGACTGGTTTGACTTCACAGTTCGCAAGTAAATTTTCCAAATGATGAACATGGAAATTACTTACACCGATTGATTTCACTTTTCCATCCTTATAAAGCTTTTCTAACGCTTTCCAGGTTTCCAGGTATTTGTCTTTTCCTGGCCAGTGGATTAAGTATAAATCCAAATACTCCAAGCCAAGACGTTTTAAACTAGCATCAAATGCCTGTAGCGTCGATTCGTATCCTTGCTCTGTATTCCACACTTTAGAAGTAATGAACAATTCATCACGAGGGACTCCGCACTCAGAAATCGCCTGTCCTACTCCCTCTTCATTTTCATAAATGGCAGCTGTATCAATAGCGCGGTATCCTACTTCGATTGCTTTCTTGACAGATTCAACCGTTTCATTGCCGTTCTTCACTTTGAAAACACCGAAACCCAGCTGTGGCATTTGAACTCCGTTATGTAAAGTGATCGTTTCCCCAATATTTGAAATCATTGTCATTCCCCCTTACTTTTATTTACCAATTATACATCTCCCCTCCTTCTATTTCTAACCATAAGCCTCGGAATATTGAGGGGCACTAAACTGAAAATAATCCCGTTTTATCAGATTTCCCTCCCTTAAATTCTTCACCAAATTAATTAATTTGTAAAAAAATGACGAAACATCTATCCTTATTGATATGAAATTCGTTACAATTATATAGTCCGTTTTAAAACAAGGAAAAAAAGAAGGTGCCATCTTTAAAGAATAATCAAACATAAAACTCCCATTCTAAATGGTGAGGAGTTGCAAAACTGCCCAACGCCCATTCAATGGTCACAATCCAACTTTACTTTTTACATACTTGAAATTAAGGGAGTCTTCTATGTATGAACAGCATATTCATCTTAACCGCGCTAATTATTATTTTTGCTTTGGTCTTTGACTTTATCAATGGGTTCCATGATACGGCCAATGCCATAGCAACAGCCGTATCAACCAAGGCGCTTAAACCACGTCATGCAATCATCTTGGCTGCGGTCATGAATTTATTAGGAGCGCTGACATTTACCGGTGTAGCGCACACCATTACAAAGGATATCGTTGATCCTTTCACATTAACCAATGGAACTTATGTAATTATGGCTGCTCTGCTTTCAGCAATAACGTGGAATTTAGTCACCTGGTATTTTGGAATTCCAAGCAGTTCATCCCATGCAATCATTGGTTCGATAGCAGGAGCGGCCATTGTCGCTAGTGGATTTGATGCAATTAAATGGAGTGGATTCACTAAAATTATCCAAGCATTGATTCTATCTCCTATCCTTGCCTTTTCGCTTGGATTCATTGTATATAGTATCTTCAAGGTGATTTTCAAAAATAATAATTTAGGAAAGACCAACAAACGATTCAGGAGAATACAAATTCTCACGGCTGCCATCCAGTCCTATACACATGGTACGAATGATGCGCAAAAATCCATGGGTATCATCACTATGGCTTTAATCGCTAACGGATATGCCTCTAACTCCGAGGTACCTTTCTGGGTACAATTATCCTGTGCAATTGCCATGGCGCTTGGTACATCCATCGGTGGTTGGAAGATCATTAAAACCGTCGGTGGTAAAATCATGAAAATACGTCCCGTTAACGGGGTTGCTGCGGATGTGACTGGTGCAGCCATCATTTTCGGTGCTACCTTCCTGCATATGCCTGTCAGTACGACACATGTCATTTCTTCATCCATACTTGGTGTGGGTTCTGCACACCGGATTAAAGGGGTAAAATGGGGAACTGCTAAAAGCATGTTGATTACTTGGTTCATAACCTTGCCGATTTCCGCATCATTGGCAGGATTAATTTATTATTTAATTGCTTTATTTTTATAGCACCTTCAGCCTTTTCGTATCGGAAAGGCTTTTTTTTTTGCAAATTCTGCTTTGAAAGTGTAACTGTTTCCCATTTTTTACTTATCCTTGTTTTGGTTTGTAAAGTTTTATTAAGATTTTGTAAATTTTCGTCGAAAAACCTTCCCTGTTCCTACATGAATTCGTTACAATCAATTTGTTAATACTAAGCGTACGACTAAAGTGCGTAAATTTGCATGACTAATTGGGAGGCTTTAACATGGCTTTTAAATCAAAAAAAGACAAATTCGCAGTAATGCTTTTCAACATCGCTCAAAATCTTAAAGAGGGTGCTGACTATTTCGCGGATTATAAATTGAAAAACATCTCCGATCTTAAGGTATTTTCAGATACCATGAAAGATTATGAGCATAAAGGCGATTCAATGGTTCATAACGTGATTAAAGAGCTGAACAATGCCTTCATCACTCCTATCGAACGCGAGGATATCCTTGAATTAACCATGAGAATGGATGATGTCATTGACGGTTTAGAACACTGTGCCGCATTATTCGAAATGTACTCCATTGTCAATGCAGATGAGTATATGCTTAAGTTTGTGGATGCCATCAAAGAGTGTACGTATGAAATTGAAATAGCTGTCGATACACTATCCACAAAAAAATTACCAATGATTCGTGAAAATGCAATCAAAATTAAAGATCTTGAATCAGTTTGCGACGGAATTCAACGTCAATCGATCAAAAACTTATTTACTGTTGAAAAAGATCCAATCAGGATCATTCAATATAAAGAAATATATGAAAGCCTTGAAGAGATAGCCGATCACTGTCAAGCAGTGGCCAATACACTTGAAACAATCATAATGAAAAACGCCTAAGGAGTACCCCAATAAATGGATACTTTATTAATTTTAACAATATTAATCGTTTTCTTTGCTTTAGCATTTGACTTTATCAATGGTTTCCATGATACAGCCAATGCAATAGCGACTGCTGTTTCAACAAAGGCCATGAAGCCTCGTCATGCCATCATCATGGCTGCCATCATGAATTTCGTCGGAGCTATGACATTTACAGGCGTAGCGAAGACCATCACGAAGGATATAGTGGATCCGTTCACGCTTCCGAATGGTTCATATGTAATCTTGGCTGCTCTTCTTGCAGCGATCATATGGAACCTTCTTACCTGGTATTACGGAATCCCAAGCAGTTCCTCCCACGCATTGATCGGTTCGATTGCAGGTGCCGCTATCGCTGCAGCAGGCTTCGCCGGCATTAAATGGGAAGGTTTCATGAAAATTCTTCAAGCTTTGATTTTCTCCCCGCTAATTGCGTTTGCAATCGGGTTTATCGTTTACAGCATCTTTAAAGTAGTCTTTAAAAACAATAACTTGACTAAAACAAACCAGAAATTCCGTACGATACAGATTGCTACAGCAGCACTTCAATCGTATACCCACGGAACGAATGACGCTCAAAAAGCGATGGGTATCATCACGATGGCACTTATTGCAAATGGTTATGCATCAAATTCCGATATCCCCTTCTGGGTTCAATTTTCCTGTGCAGTAGCAATGGGACTTGGAACTTCCGTAGGTGGATGGAAAATCATTAAAACCGTTGGCGGCAAAATCATGAAGATCCGTCCGGTCAATGGTGTTGCAGCGGATTTAACTGGCGCCTTCATCATCTTCGGCGCGACCGTAATACACATGCCAGTCAGTACAACCCATGTCATTTCTTCTTCAATCCTAGGAGTTGGATCGGCCCATCGTGTCAAGGGCGTAAAATGGGGAACGGCAAAAAGAATGATCATCACTTGGTTCATTACCATTCCGATTTCGGCAACATTAGCAGGTTTGATTTATCTTTTGATTAATTTAATATTCTAAAATAAAAAATCCCTTCCTATTTCAATCGGACGGGATTTTCTGTTTTAACAATGGATTTATCTATGCTTATTCAAAGAAAATCGTTTAAAATTCAAGGAGAAGGAATTTTTTTAGCGAGGGGTAAAATGAATATGAAGGAATTCGAAAAAAATAGAGATATTTTTAAAGACCTTTATGGAGATATGATGGAGTTTGCCGATAGAATCAGTTCTGTTTTAGGTTGCCCCATTACAATCGAGGACGGTAACCATCGCTTACTTGCTTATAGCACACACGATGATACTACGGATCAGGCTCGTATCATGACCATTATCGGAAGACGTGTCCCTGAAAAGGTCATCAACAGTTTATGGAAAGATGGCTTCATCCCCGCTTTATTGAAAGAAGATGCCCCCATTAAAATCGGGGCCATCAATGATGTCGGTCTCGGTAACAGGGCTGCGGTTTCCATTCGAAAAAATAATGAAGTCCTTGGATTCATTTGGGCTTTGGAAGTAAATGAACCTTTCTCCGAAGAAGATATGAAATTTTTGCAATTCGCTGCCAAGGAGGCCAAAAATCAGTTGCAGCAATTGCAATTGAAAAAGCAAAGGAAAGAAGCAGGTCATCAAGAGTTCCTTTGGCGTATGTTGACCGGTCACTACCAAGAGGAATCTGAAATAATTGAAAATTTCACGAAATTCTCCATCCATGTTCCCGTGGTTTTTTCTATATTGGTATTCGAATTTCCTAAAGAAATCAATCGCGAAGTGGAGCGCTATATTTCATATATGTTAACGACTACTCAAAAGATAAACAGTTCTTTATTTGCCATTGACCATAATAAGCTCATTCTTTTCGCAGGAGCCAATCAGGAAAACAGCCCTTCTTTCACTTCATCGATTTATGATTTCATCCCCTTCTTCATCCTGGAGATGAAACGGCGTTTCGGTGTTGAGCATATCCTTGGAACGGCTGGCAATATGTATAAAAACTTACTAGATGTTAAATCAAGCTACGAAGAAGCCCAATACACCCTAAAAATGAAAAATATTTTCCCTGATGACATGAAACTCATTTTACATTATGAAGAACTTGGCATGTTTCAAATGATTGAAGCACTCGCAAGCAACAAACAACGCCGAGTTCATCCTTCCATCCTTAAGCTAAAAGCATACGACATGAAAAACCAAACAGAATTGCTGCAAACACTCACTGTTTATCTAGAAAAAGATTGCAACCCAAATGAAGCTTCAAGAAATCTTCATATCCATGTGAATACATTGAATTACCGTTTAAAAAGGATCTCAGAAGTGGGAAATATCCGGTTAAAGGACCCGATTCAAAAAATATCCCTCTTTCTTAATATTAAACTGAATCAATATGATGAATTTTCCAAGAAAAATTAATGATTTATTTCCTGGGATGGAATACTAGGTGTGTGGAAAGGTTGATCAAATGATACTTGAAACTAAAGAAGAACTTGAGAAGGAATTAAAAATCATCGAAAAATGGGAGAAGGATCAGAAAGGGCTATGGTTTTGGGAACGAATTGGGCGACTCCCCTTTAAGCTATTGGACAAGTTGACACCGGACTTCGTTCAGAAAAAATTGGGTGTCATGCTAGATGAATTAGGCAGCTATATTCAGACGGGCGGAAAATATTTAACGAAAGAAGCCCATATTCTAAGTCTGCTGGAGGCCAAGAATCCCGAGTTCAATATTACAAGCTTAGAAGATGTTTCAAGTCTACCGCTCCAAATTATGGATAGCGTAAGTCAGGATATTAAAAATTCAGGCAGTAAGTTGGCTACGGTTCAAGGTGCCACTACCGGTATAGGCGGAATTTTCACCTTAGCCATCGACATCCCCCTTCTTCTCGGAATGTCGATCAAAACCCTTCAGGATATCGCCATCACGTATGGATTCGATCCCCGTGACCGCGAAGAGCGTATTTTCATCGTCAAATGTCTGCAATTCACCACATCGGATATTGTCGGAAAAAAAGCCCTATTAAATGAATTGTCGAAAATGAACCTGCCTGAGTCTGAATCAAAAAGGGAAATTGCATCCGAACTTCAAGGATGGCGAGAGGTCGTTTATACATACCGTGATCAGTTTGGCTGGAAAAAACTTTTGCAAATGGTGCCCGTTGCGGGAATGATTTTTGGCGCTATTACCAATCGTTCCATGATTGCCGATATGGCCGAAACGGGAATCATGCTTTATAAAAAAAGGCGGATTTTAGAACGCATTCATGAACCGAGTCCAAATAATTAAAAATCCAGTGTTATGATTTCTAACATTATTGATATGAATCCAGGTCATTATCCCTGCAAGTCTATGTTTATTGAAACTGCGTTTGTGGAATTCCACAAATACACCTTTTTCATTTTTCTGATTTCCACATACTAACTATTTCTTTTTCCAACTATACTTGTGATACAAATAGTAAAACATATTATTGGAGGGATTAAGATGAGAATAGGAATTCCAAAAGAGATTAAAAACAATGAAAACCGTGTAGCGATCACTCCAGCTGGGGTTGTAGCATTAGTCAATGCGGGACATGAAGTGTTAATCGAAATGAATGCAGGTCTAGGAAGCAGTTTTACAAATGAATCATATCAAGAGGCTGGTGCTGTTATAGTCGAGGACGCTGCTAGCGTTTGGTCAAGCACAGAAATGATCATGAAAGTAAAAGAACCTATCTCATCTGAATATAAATATTTCCGTAAAGATTTGATTCTTTTCACATATTTGCATCTTGCAGCTGAACCGGCTCTTGCACAGGCACTAAAAGAAAGCGGTGTCTTGGCCATTGCTTATGAAACAGTTGCAGTAAACCGTACACTTCCTTTATTGACACCAATGAGTGAAGTGGCAGGACGCATGGCTGCACAAATCGGTGCTCAGTTCCTTGAAAAAAATAACGGTGGTAAAGGAATTCTATTAAGCGGAGTTCCTGGAGTAAAACGTGGTAAAGTCGCTGTCGTCGGCGGAGGTATGGTCGGAACGAATGCAGCTAAAATCGCAATTGGATTAGGCGCAGATGTTACGATACTTGACTTAAGCCCTGACCGCCTTCGTCAACTTGATGATATTTTCGGAAATGAGCTGACTACACTCATTTCAAATCCTTATAATATCGCTGAAGCAGTCAAAGATGCTGATTTAGTGATCGGTGCTGTATTGATTCCAGGTGCTAAAGCTCCTAAGCTCGTTACTGAAGAAATGGTTAAATCAATGTCTCCAGGTTCAGTCATTGTCGATGTTGCAATCGACCAAGGCGGTATCTTTGAAACAGTTGACCACATAACAACACATGATAATCCTACTTATGTAAAACACGGAGTAGTGCATTACGCAGTGGCCAATATGCCAGGAGCAGTGCCTCAAACTTCTACAGTAGCCTTAACGAACGTAACAGTACCTTTCGCACTGCAAATCGCAAACAAAGGTGCCATTAAAGCAATCCTTGAAAACGATGCTCTTGCAAAAGGTGTCAATGTGGCGAACGGAGAAATCACATTCGAAGCAGTTGCAACAGACCTAGGTTACAACTACGTAAGTGTTGAAAATGCCTTAAATCCAAACAACATTAACGCTTAATAACAAAAAGACTTCAGACACACATCGTGTCTGAAGTCTTTTTTTGATTGGAAATCTCATGAATTTTTTGGTTGAAGGTCGGAATATCGGCTTGGAGGTCGAATTATCTCGCACATCAGTCGATTTGTCCGGATATAACACGAATTAAAGACGAAAATCATTTTAAGACGATTATATGTTTAAATTACATGATGCAATTGGCGTTTTTGACTTACCCCCTATAACACAATGTTATAGGGGGCAAGTCTGCCCTTTCACCAATTGATCGTCATTCATTGTTTGAAGTTATTACCCAAACATCAATTCTTTTAATCTATGAAAATTTTCCCGGGATTCATTATTCCTTTCGGGTCCAGTGCGTGTTTGATCGTTTTCATCACATCGTACGCTGCTCCATGCTCCCTTCGCTGATACTTCGATTTTCCAAGGCCGACCCCGTGTTCCCCTGTACATGTACCACCTTTCGTTAATGCATATTCAACGATTTCTTCATTTATCCTCTTCGCTTCTTTAACTTCTTCAGGGTTTTTCAGATCGATCATGAACAATACATGATAATTCCCATCACCTACATGCCCTACAATCGCTCCCTCCACTTTGGAGTGCTCGACTTTCTTCCTTGTTTCCAATATGGCATCCGACAATTCATGAAGTGGTACACTTACGTCGGTCACCATCAGCTTTTTACCCGGGGCACTGTGAATGAAAGCATATGCGAGATTATGGCGGGCCTCCCACAGAGCATTGCGTGCTTTTGAATCCGTTTCAAACTGGATATCCTCGCAGCCAAAATCACTCACGATTTCCTTAGCGAATTTGACGTCCTGCTCTAGTCCGGCGAAATTCCCATGAAACTCAAGGAATAAAGTAGGTTTGACATCATAGGATTTTTCCATGAATTGATTAACTTTTTTTATGGACTCGGCATCAACCAATTCAATTCGTGCAATTGGGATGCCAGCAAGCATGATACCATTGACCGCAGATACTGCCTGCTCGACTGTTGGGAAAGAGGCTCTCCCTGCCATTGTGACTTCAGGGATTCCATATACCTTTAAAGTCAGTTCAGTAAATACACCAAGCGTACCTTCCGAGCCGACAAACAAACCATTCAAATGAATGCCCGAAGATGATTTTGTCGCTAAACTTCCGGTATGGATCACTTCACCGTTCGCTAGAACCACTTCCAAATCCCTGACTTGATCGCGCATTATCCCATATTTGACCGAGGTCGTCCCACTTGCATTTGTAGCTGCCATCCCGCCCAAAGTCGCATCGGCCCCAGGATCCACGGAAAAGAACAGACCGTATTTTTTCAATTCTTTATTAAGGTGTGTCCTTGTCACACCTGGCTGTACCTTCACTAAAAAATCATGTTCCCTGATTTCCAAAACTTGATTCATCAAGGACAAATCCAGGGAAATCCCGCCTTTGACAGGAACGACATGCCCTTCTAAACTTGATCCCAACCCAAAAGGAATGACCGGTATTTCATATTCATTCGCATAACGCATGACTGCACTCACTTCTGTAGTATTTCTTGGGTATATGACCATATCTGGTAGGTGCGGTGTATGATACGATTCATCATGGCTGTGCTGCTCCAATAATGTTTCATTCACCGTTACTTGATCTTCCGTCAGTATCTTCCTTAATTCCTCTATATAACTATTCATTCTGCATCCCCCTCTTTTTTCACAAAACATTCTGATAATAGTTAGTAAAAAAGGAGACTGCCCACATGTAGGCAATCCATTCTTCTTTACTTACCGAACCCTTTCGTTTTATCCGTGCAGGCCTTCATTGCTTGTAAAATGCTGGACCTAAGCTGACTCTCTTCCAACGAAGCTACCGCAGATATCGTTGAACCACCCGGCGTACAAACATCATCCTTTAAGGCTGCTGGATGTCTTTCGGTTTCAAGCACCATTTTAGCCGCTCCCATAACAGCCTGCGCTGCCATTCTGTAAGCTTGCTTTCGTGGAATGCCATCACGGACCCCTCCATCAGCAAGCGCTTCGATGAACATGTATACATAAGCAGGTGACGAACCGCTTATAGCCGGTACAGCGTCCATCAAATCTTCTTGCAAGATTTCCGTTTTCCCGAAACTATTCAGCAGTGCCTTCACACCTGCTAGATCAGCATCTGTAATTTCATCGTTCAGGCTTATAGCCGTCATGCCTTCTCCGACAAGGGAAGGCGTGTTTGGCATCGTCCTGACAACCTTCCCTTTTTTTCCGATATTGTTCTCCACTTGAGATAAAGTGATCCCAGCCGCCATTGTAATGATTACTGTGTCTTCTTTCACATATTCCTTCACTTCTTCAAGCACTTGTTTATGCATGCCAGGTTGAATTCCTAGAAAGAGAAAATCGGCAAAACCGGCAACCTCTTTATTATCCAAAGAACCTTTAACCTTATATTTCGTGGTGATCTTAGTTTTAGTTTCCATACTTGCTGTACTGACCATGATTCCATCAGGTGAAATGACTTCTGCAAGCAACATGCCCTCAAGCATCGCCTCGCCCATTTTACCGCAACCTATAAACCCGATTTTTTTATTCATATCTAACACTTCCAATCATAAGTTCATCTATACTCCTTCTTATTATATCGAATTTGGTAAGTCGACACACGCTGAGAGATTCTTCAGGAAGGATTTAGTGAATTCTAATCGAATTAATAAAGATGATATGGGGGCAAATCTGCAACTTTCCATAGAAATCACTCCTTCATGCAATGGATTTTTCAAACAAAAAAAAGCATTGACTTAATAGTCACTTCAGCATTATAATTTTGACCTATTGGTCACAACCAAATAAGGAATAAAGTTCAAGGAATGGAGAAATGGTATGCAAATGGAGAAAAGAGCAGTTAATACTAAGCTTGTCATAACTGGATTGATCATTGGAATGTTTTTCAGTTCATTGGAACAGACGATCGTCGGAACGGCCATGCCGACTATTATCGGGGAATTGAATGGATTTACCATCTTCGCATGGGTAACGACTGCCTATTTAATAGCCTCTACGACTGTTGTACCGATCGTTGGAAAGCTATCTGATTTATATGGCAGACGTTCCCTTTATCTGATTGGCACGATCATTTTTACGATTGGTTCGTTTTTATGTGCCACTGCCACTTCGATGGAGCAGTTAATCATCTATAGGGGTCTGCAAGGAATCGGCGGCGGGATGATCATGCCACTATCCCAAACGATAATAGGAGATATATTCTCTGCGGAACAAAGAGCCAAATGGCAAGGTGTATTCGGAGCCCTTTTTGGTTTAAGTTCTGTCATTGGTCCTTTTCTGGGTGGCCTGATCGTTGACCATATCAGCTGGCATTGGATCTTTCTGATCAATGTACCGACAGGCTTATTATCTGCCATTTTGATTTATGTCGGGCTGAAACATGAAGGCATTCGAAAATCAGAGAAAGTGAATATCGATTATCTTGGTATTTTCACCTTGATTCCTGGTATTGTCCTGTTATTATTGGGCTTAACATTCGGTGGTGATAAGTTCGAATGGAAATCACTTGAATCTCTCTTGATTTTCGGCAGCACCCTCGTCTTCATTGCCCTATTTATTATTTTTGAAAGAAAAGCAGTTGAACCGATCCTTGATTTATCCCTCTTTAAAAATAGAGTTTTTGCCACCACGAATATTTTGGGATTCTTGCTGGGCCTTGGCATGTTCGGGGCAATCATGTTCGTCCCACTGTTCATGCAAGGCGTACTGGGAGTTTCACCGACAAAAGCGGGATCGACCATGACTCCGATGATGATCGGTATGATTCTTTCCAGCGTCATTGGCGGGCGGTTACTGTTGAAATTCCGGTTTCGTACCGTGCTTACCTTTGGAATGGCCTTTGCGACGCTCGGCTTCTTCCTAATGAGTACGATGGACGATAGTACGACTATTTTCACAGCTTACTCATTCATGGCCATCCTTGGGATCGGAATGGGTCTTGTCATGCCAACATTGATGATTGCCGTTCAAAATGAATTTCCAAAATCACAGCTCGGGTCTGTTACAGCGGCTTCGACCTTCTTCCGGTCGATAGGAGGAACGATGGGCATCACGATATTGAATGCTGTCATGAATCATAATCTACAACAAAATATGGATGATGCGGTCGTAAGCCAAAAGAACCCTATATTGCATGAGGCACTGAAAGCGTTAGCCGATAAAACGGATGCGTTATTCAACATCATGCTTTTTCCTGAAAACCTTAAAATGCCGGCAGAGGTCAGCAATGTCCTTTTAAAATCAATTGAAAATGCTTGGATCCATGCATTTTCCAGTGTGTTTGTCACAGGTATCTTTTTTGTTGCCGCAGGAATATTAGTGGCACTATCCGTGGGCTCCGGCAGAATCAAAAGAGAGCAAGAAACGGAAAAAGAATTAGGTTAAAAACAAGCTCGGGACCGGCTGAATATATCAGCCGGTCTTTTTAATCCATGCATTCCTATGTTTCTTTTCCAACATTAAGGGAATTTTACCTATAAGAGACTAAATGGAGGGATACTATGAACAAGATAAATAATCATTCAATTTTACCTGCGGATTTTTATAAGCAGCCCACGCTTGAACTAGCCAAATCCCTCCTCGGCTGCCTGATTGTAAAAGAAACACCGGATGGGACCGCTTCTGGTTTCATTGTTGAATCCGAAGCCTATATGGGCCCTATTGACAGGGCTGCACATAGTTTTGGAAATAGACGGACAAAACGGACGGAAGTGATGTTCAGTAAGTCCGGATTGATATATACATACGTCATGCATACACACACATTGGTCAATGTCGTAAGCGGCGGGCCCGAGAATCCGGAGGCCATTTTAATCCGAGCTGTGGAACCTTATTCAGGGCTTGAGTTAATGCAGGAAAGACGCGGAATTGCCGATATTCATAAATGGACGGATGGACCTGGGAAGTTAACTAAAGCACTAGGCATCACTATGGATGATTATGGTCGTCCATTTACGAGTCCTCCGCTTTATCTTGCTGAAGGGAAAAAACCTGGACACATATCCAGCGGTCCCCGCGTCGGAATTGACAACTCTGGGGAAGCAAAAGATTATCCGTGGCGGTTTTGGGTTACCGACAACCCGTTTATTTCTCGCAAGAATTTAATAAAAAAAGGATGACCCAAAAATGCCCGTGAGATGTTATCCCCTCTTAGCTTACAAAGGATACAAGTTACCTGTCGGTTTGTAACCATATGTGGAGGGGATTTAGCGATGTCCGAAATAACCGCTACAATTGTTATCGTTAAAAATACAAGCTGAGCATTAGTGCCTGCCTTCGATAGCATTACTGCTTCAACCAACCCTCTCCAAAAAGAGCTGCCGAAGCAACTCCTTATTGAAGTAAAGCACTGCTTGTTTGTTGAAGGCTAATCAATTAGCTTCATCAATATTCTCTCTTGTTTCCCTTTTTTACGAATTCCCAATCGACTTCAATATTTTTCCTAACCCTCTGAAGAAGATTAAAGATTGTTTCTGTTTCTTCAGTGGAAAATCCAGATAATGCAACCAAATTGGAATATTCTCCTTCTCTCATTAATAACGGATAAATTTTTTCACCTTTCTCAGTCGGAAATAGTTTTTTATTTTTTTTGTTATTTTCATCACTTTTCTTTTCAATAAAACCTTGAGTTTCGAGTTTTTTTATTGCACGAGCTGCCGTTGTACGGTCAACCTTTATCATTTCTGCTAATTTTTCTTGAATGATTCCTTGATTCTCACATATTCGAATAAGGTATAAATACTGCCCTTTTGTAAGGTCAAATTCTTTAAATTCTATGTTGCTTATGGAATCTAAAGACCTGGCTATCATTCCTATTTCACGGAGAATTTCCGTCATTTACAAAACTCCTTAATACATTTGTTTTTGTTGCATTTACAACAAAGGTTTTTTAACTTATACTATTAAATGGCTATCATTAATTATGACTGGTCTGAATCATTAAATCTAGAAAGGACTGAAAAAAATTGGAGTCAAAAAGAATAACACAGATTAACGATTTTAAAAAAGCCTTTCATATCAGGAAAGAAGTCTTCGTTGAAGAACAGGGTGTGCCATTAGAAGATGAGTTTGATGAATTCGACACACTAAACGAGCTCTCTGAACACATTTTAGTTTATTATAATGAACAACCTGTCGGAACTGGACGAGTAAGATGGGTTGATGACATTGGTAAATTGGAGAGAATCTGTATCCTAGAGCCTTACCGTAAATTTGGTCTTGGTAAAGTAATTATTAAAGCGTTGGAAGAAATAGCAGAAGATCAAGGTATATCCCGGGTTAGACTACACGGGCAATCACAGGCAGAGGGCTTTTATAAAAAACTTGGCTATCAGACTTCATCAAGTATATTTATGGAAGACGGTATTCCTCATATTTTAATGATAAAAGAATTATCTACTAATTAATTATGAAAAAGTTGAGAAAAGCGAAATATTTTTTTATGGATTAGGAATCTTGATATTAACCCTTGGTATTTCTTTAACTATCCTATCAGACCTTGGAACCTCACCATTTGATGCACTTTTGGTCGGCCTCTCTATAAAAGTGGGTTTAACTGTAGGAAGTTGGGAAGTCATACTGGCATTTATGATGATATTCTGTAATGCGTTTTTAAAAAGGCAAAGACCAGAGTTTTTGGGTTTGCTAACAGCCTTTATTACCGGTCTTGCAATTGATATATGGCTTTTCATCTTGCATCTTTTGATGAATCCAGAGCATTGGTTCAGTAAACTTGTTTGTTTAGGAATAGGTTTAATCGTTATAGGACTAGGAACTGCAATTTACTTACAAACAAATTTTGCGCCTATCCCTGTTGACCGTTTAATGTTGATAATTAGAGATTTAACTAAAATGAATATCCTGTTTTCGAAAACATTAATTTATCTCCTCTTCTTGACAATGGCAATCATATTCAATGGTCCAATCGGCATTGGGACTCTATTAACCGTTTGTTTAGGAGGCCCGATTCTTCATTACTTCATGCCAATTATTGAAAGGGTATTAAGCAACTTCACAATAAAAAACTCTAAACCATCATTTCGAATTGATCTCGATGAATAGAATCATGTTCAGAAAACATCCTTATCACCGCAAGTTTTACTACTACTATTTTAAAACAAAAAAGACTGTAGGCAAAAGGAGTTCTATCTACGTTTAAAACAAAGTGGATTGGAACGGGTGTGCGAAACTCCTCCGAGGGCCGCGGATAGCGTGTGCCTGCAGTGGAAATCAACGGTCAATGTCAAACCCTCCAAAACTGTGGTCGATTGGTAATTCTATCTTAGTTTTAATGCAGGTTTGAAACGGAAGGTATGAGACTCCTGCGGCAATACGCCTCCATGGGAGACCCCGCAGGCGCAAAAGCGCCGAGGGCGGGCCGCCCGCGGAAGGCGAGTGCCTGCAGTGGAAAGAAACGTTTGAATTTTACAACCCTCAAAAAAAACTGTAGGCACCCCCCCATTATTAGCGAGTTTGTTTACAGTCTGAAGCCATTCTATCTAGAATGGTTTTACTTATTTCCAATCCTGCCCTTAAGCTCTAGAAAAAGGGTGCCACAGCACTTCAATAGAAGTAATGCACCCATACAAGAATGGAAATTTATGATTGAAGAGCTTTCCGTAATGATTTTTTCATTGCTTCTACAAAGTTGTTTCGTGTTTCATCAGATACTTCTGACAAGGAAAGATAGGGATTTAAATCTTCTAGTTCGACTAATAAAAGTTCCCCTTCCTCATTACGACAAGCATCAACTCTTTGAATCCCCCAATCAAGATTATTCCAATCGATAAATCGTTTAGCAAAGGCTAAATCTTCTTCGGTAGATACATACTCTTTTAATTTCCATCTTTTCTTTTTATCTGGTGCATAAAGGGCGTACTGAAATTCCTTGTTGATAAAATAAAATGAGACTTCATATTCAAAATTGATAAATGGCTGTACCAATGTATTTTTCGATGCCGAATCAACTTTTTCACTCAATTCACCTTTCGTAATAAATTCCATCCCGATAGAATCTGCTCCATCCTTCGGCTTTACGATATACGTATCTACATTAGATAGTTTTTCTAGGGAATCAAGCGTATCAATAGTTGGAATAACAGGAAATTGTGCATTGGTTAGTTCAATTAAGTATTCCTTTCCATTCATATCAGCCTTTCCATTAAACGAATTATAGGTTTTTAAATGTTTCGAAACAATCCGGGTTCGGAACGCTTCATATTTGTCTTTATAATTCGCTACGGGACCTGCATTTCGGAAAACAATTAAATCAGCATGATCTTCAAATGCTTCAATGTCTTCAGGATGACAGATCAACAAATGAAACTCTTCGCGAAGTTTTGAAGTAAGATATAAATCCTCCTCGTAATAATTTCTCCCTTTTGCTTCATAGTATAAATCTGTTATAAATAGTAACTTCTTCATATCGCGTTCACCCGCTTCTCTTAAATTTGTGTTATTAATAAACCAGCTAAAAAACAAAAAATCCCGTCTCAGTAAGAGACGAGATTGAAACTCGCGGTACCACTCTTGTTTAATAAAGTGTTTAAAAAACACCTTACTACCCTTTACATACGTACGATCATACGTTGTCCCTTGTAACGGAGGAAACCGATAAAGCCTACTAAACTTCGACTTTACTTCTCAGAGATGATTTTCGGCATTATCTGAACACTGGCTTTCAGCAAGCACCAGCTCTCTTTGGATCAGAAACAATAACGTACTCTTTCTCTTCATAGAATTTAAATAAAATCTGATTATTTAGACATTATTTTATATGAATCAGAAAAAAAATCAATGGTAAATCAAAGGAAGTTATTGATTTCCCTTTTCCCATCCTTCCCTATAGTTAGAAAAGGAGAGTAATCAGCTCCTAATACCCCGTTAGTTGCGTGAACCTAGGGCCCTTTAGTTCCATAAGAAAGAGCCACCGAAGCAACTCCCTTGTTGAAGTAAAATCTTAATTTTTATGTGCATTTATCATTTTAATTTCCTATGCCTGGCGAATTCATTAATACAATTCTCCACCCATCTGGATCTTCAATTGTAACACCTGATTGTTCCCAATATGGATTTTCAGGGGATACCGGATCATACCCCATATCTTTCAATCTTTTTGTGATTTCTTCAATGGTTTTACTATCAGGAATATAAAAGACAAGCAGATTATCCTTTGTTGGGGCTGGACATGGAGTTCCATCTTTATGTTGCGTAAACTCTAAATGATAGTTTGAATTAGGAAGCCCTATCATTATACCGTCATATCCTTCATGTCCTTCAAAGGAACCGATTTTTTTCAAACCTAATCCTTCACAATAGAAGTTTTCAATTTTTTTCAGTTGATCAGTAGGGCGTGCAACTCGGATTTGCGCTACTTTCATTTCTGTGGGCCATTTACCTTCCATTGTCCCATCCCTCTCTATTTTTCGTTACATGATTATATCGTTCACTTGGTGTGCTAATTAAAATTAAACAATAAGCACGGGTAAGGAATCTTCAGTAATGGGGATAATCCTTGCTATCCTTGTCGTAGACTTATACGGTGGCTAACTAACTCGACGTATCCATCGGCGAAAGCATACGGTAACTCATGATTTAAGAAAAGTTTTTACGGCAGCTAAGAAGGCTGGTAAATTAGCATCATGCACAAAGTGCCCAGCATCCTCTATCGTCACCAACTGGCAATTCGGAATTAGCTCAGAAACTTCCTGCAATTTATTTTGAGGAATATGACTGGATCCACCGCCTATAATAAGGGTCGGCATGATAATGTCTGTAAGACGCGCCCACCATTCGGGACTTGGTTCATTAAGTTGCCGTAGAATCGAAGGTACGACCAGCCAATCAAACGGTAGGGGATCAGAAGGCTTGGCAGTAATTTCGAACGGCTTATCCAGAAAAGGAGGAGGTGTGTCTTCAACAATCAGCCGTTCAACCCTTGACGGAAATGTTTCCGAAAAAAGATAGGCTACTGTTCCCCCCATGGAATGACCAATTAGCGTAAACCGTTCCAAATTCATAGCATCCGCAAATTGAAGCAAGTCATCGCACATCAGTTCAAAAGTGTATGTACCCGCTCTTGCACTCCCACCATGACCACGTTGATCTAATGCTAAAACGCGGTATTTTTCTCCTAATACAGCAGCTACTTGATCCCATGATTCTGAATCTTTCCCTAGCGCGTGAAGTGCAACAATAGGCGGGGCAGAAGGTTCCCCACTCTCACGATATTGAAAAGTGAGTCCATTCAATTTAATTTGATTCACCCGTGTTTTCATCTGCGATCATCTCCTTAGTGGACTTCGTTATTATGAAACCCGATTTATTGTACATACCTTATATATTTCAACTGATATGTGATTATTCCCTTCTCAAGCTCCTTTTCCCTTTTAATGGAGGAAACTTCAGGAGTTTCAACAAATACAAAAAAATCCTGTTAAAATGAATACAGGATTTTGATCAAACTTTCTTTTGTTATTTTTACGAAGAAAAGATAGAGTTGACGAAAGATTAAAATTTATTAACGATACCAAAAATAATTTGGTCCGTCCCATTTTTGAAACGAGTCCACACATATTGTAAATTAAACTTGTTTATCTGCCTAACTCTTAGACTTTACATACATAAATACACAGATTTTAATTACTATAAAACTTGTACTATTATTCCCGCTGCTTCTCCTTTTCCCACTTGAAATCTCGCTTATCCTGCATCAATTTGATCGCTTCATACTGAGTCCAGTCAAAAGTCACGAAATTCGTGCGTGCAGGAGTGAACCTTATCCAGCCATGCAAAAGATTATATTCCAACGTAGTTTGGGAATCTGTTCGATTACCAACTTCAGTGAAGTCATTATCTATCTCGTTGGCCCATGGATTTGTCGTATTGTCATTCGTAGGGTTTCCATTTTTAAGAGAACTGCGGATTCCAATTCCACTTTGGATGAATGGTTTCTTGTACCTGTCATTTTGACGAATGATATTCCCTTGTATGTTTGGAGCTTTATTGGAGCCAAGCAGCACAATGCCTAAATATAGGCTGTTTTCTACCGTATTTCCCCTAATTTCCGCTTTTTCCGTCGCGAGAATGCTGATGCCTCCCCTTGTTTCTACTTGAGCTTGCACATTGTTCACATAATTACCTAAGACCACGACTCCTTCTAAAAATCCCATCTTTGTTTTGTAAAGATCGGTGTATCGGGTGCCGTTCAACGAGATTCCTCTTTCGGTTTTTATGGTATTATCCTTTTTTATCCCATATTTCGTATAATCATCGGTGGTTTCTTCTCCATCACTATTAATTCGATTTCCGGAAATCGTGATGTTGCGAGGTGGATAGGCTGAAATTTTCCCTTCATCATAATCCATCCCCCCGACAACGATTGGAAAGCGCGTGTTTAAAATGACGTTTTTCGTGAATTGCACGTTGTACCCTGAATGCGTGTCAATCCCTTCTCATGTCGGATTATTGGCGACCACATTCTGATCGACGCGGATTTGTTGGCTTCGCGGGAACTTAGCTTGGTTTTCCGGGCTCGCCATAGGATCCTTCCGATGACTAAATGCCATCCCATAGCTTTGTTGGGCGCTTCCTACAGTTGCACCTGGCATGATATCGGTGACCATGGCATATTGGACGGTTACATCATTGACTGAATATCCCCCGATTCCCCCGTACCCGATATCTGAAATTTTCATGCTTCTCTTATATTCTGGATCTGAACCTTTGATGGTTACCCCTTCTACACGCTCTAAATAAATGCCATATCCCTCATATCCAATGATGTGGGTATCTTCAATGGTGATATTGCGTAGCAGTGTCGAGGTGGGGTATGTAGAAACCAAATCATCTGTGGATTTATTTTGTTCAATAGCTGTTGCTTCGATGCCTCTGTGCCGTGAGGAGTAATACTTTTTTGGATTCCCTTCCGAATCTTCCGTCCTGCGTTTCCCATCGAGGATAATGTTCTTGACGCCTGTATCACTCGCCATTTTAATGGTGACCGGATCACTTTTTGATTCCGTACATATTGTAGTGGCTGGATTCCCATTTTCCACTGTTCCTTGTAGTGTGACGCCTTCTTTCAAAAGAAGAAAGGCACTTGAGGTGAATGTTCCTTTTGATAAATGTAAGGTGCCCCGACTCCCACTCGACTCATCTTTTGGATAGCCTGCAACCGACGTAATGGCATTATTCAGGGTCGTCCGTACCGTTGACGAAGTAGAATTTGGTGCGAGTGTCAATATTTGTTTTAGATTGCCTTCTTTGTCTTTTAAATGAATGGTTTTCCCCGTTGAAGGCTCACAGGCAGGATTTTTCCCGTATGCGACGGATTGGAGAGAGAAGGCCGCTACTAGCGATAAAATGAGGATACTGATATTTCTGTATACATTACCCATAACTACTCCTTCGAAAAAGATGAGGAAGAAACAATGCATTCTTTACCTTGTGGCGTGTTGATTAATCAAAAAGGCTGTGAAGACGTTGGACTTCCCCTGTAGTGGTGCCAATAAAACGGCTATTGACGCAAATGAATTTGGTCATCAAGCATTTTATTAGATTCTTAGCGGTTACTTGTTAACTAAAATGTGTTTATATTTTTCGTAAAGTAATAAGTCTTTTTTTATAATTGATTTTACGATTAATAATACTCCAAACACTTAAAAGAATTGCAAAACATACAAAATAAACTAAACCTTCACTAGTAAATCCAAATTTATAAAAGATAATCGAGGCAATAATAAACACACTAGTTAAAAATATTTTATAAGACCAATACTTACTCATTAACAACACCTCTTTTTAATTTTAAAAATCTGAATAGGTAGTTTTAGTTGACCCCTTAAAATTCTTCTCTTTATAATATACAAATTTAAGCTGTCCTTTTTATTAGATATTGAACTTCTTTGAATATTCATTTATACCAAATTCTGATGCAGCTAATAATGACGTTACATTCCTTCTAGGAATCAAACCAGCAGCTCCTAAAAGCCGCAAAATGCTGTTATGGCACATTTGTACTTGTTCGTTCTCATAAGAAAAGCGATTCCTTTTTCAAAATCGCTATGACGGTTATTTTAATACTTGCATTCATAACTTTTTCAACTAAACTATTCCCCGAAGGGTGGTATCCTTCACCTCTAAAAAATCCCGTCTCATTAAAAGACGAGAATTGAAATTGCGCTACCACCGCTGTTTAATAAAATGTTTGAAAGATCATTTATTACCTGAACACGTACAATATACACTGTTCCTTGTAACGAGGAAACCTTGCTTCCGTTTCCGATCATCTCCTAGGAAGGTCATTTGAAACCCGATTAAATAACCCTTCTTTCTTCCATTGGATATATACCGGTTATATTTTTTCCTTTTGTGCCTCTTCAGTTAGTAAGCCTTTCATTACTTCGGCTGGATTACCTGCAATGACTGAAAAAGGCGGCATACTTTTAGTGACGACGGATCCTGCGCCAACTACACAACTTTCCCCAATTTCCACTCCTGGCAAAATAATAACCCTTGCTCCTATCCAACAATTATCATTTATAATAACTGGCTTGACTTCCCGATACCCATAAAATTTCCCTTCTTTTTTGTGGAACTTCTTGTTTCTTGTAAAGATCATGCAATCTGGAGCCAACTTTGAGTTTTTTCCTATAATCGTTTCTGCACCTACCTTACAATTAACCCCAACTGTGCAACCGTCTTTCAATATAACTGAGGGTTGAATTTCAGCTCCTTTTTCAACGCTAATTCCCTGACCAAATTCTTTAGCAATCTGTTTCGCAGTCCAATTCCTGAAGTTCCTGCCTAATATTTTCCCAAATGGGTGATTCGATTGAGGCAATAAACCGCCTATCTTTCTTAATAGCATTTTATTAATTTTAATCCAATACATTTTGAAAAAACCAGATTCCAAGTTTAACTTTTCATTTTTCGTCAACCTAATACACTTCCGTTTTTTTAATTTTTTCTTACATGTTAATATTTAACATAAGGAGCTAGTGCCTTTCTACATGCAAAAATAGAGGGAGGGTTAATGGCTTTAAGACTCTCTCAGCGTGAATAGATTTAATATTCACGAAATTAATAATCGGTTACACCTATACCTACAAATGTTCCGACCATGATTATTTTTTTGAATCCATCCTCACTTGCGCATTAACCTTTGCATTTCCAAAATTGCATAATTGAGTTGATTACTGACACGGACTCCTTCAAGGCTTGATAAATCCTTTCGTTCACCTATTTCATCCTTCTTTTTTCTATGATAGGTAATCGTTTGTTGTAAATACCAGGCTTTTCTTAATAACATCATCATCACCTGCCTTTTTTTATGGTTTTTCCTGCATTTCCACTTGCTTTTTATCCATTTTTTCTTCTACCCGATCTATAAACATCTGATTATTGATTAGTTTTTCTTTATTCGACTCTATTAGCCGCGATAATGATACAGATTTACGCATTCTTTTTCCCCCTTATCTACTAAGAAATAGCTAACCCTACTGGAAATGGATTTTTTCTAAATATGTGACTTTATGATCTTCTTCATCTTACTCTCAATTTAAAGCTTCTCGGTTTCAATTTTGAAATGACAGAGACCACTCTTGGAAGACTACCCATTTATCTTCAGGTATGTAGGACTCAGGTGATTTGGATTGCCCAATCCTTTGTTTCTTTTAATCATAAAAGCTTAGATGATGCTTTCTACAATGAGGCTGCGTTTCATGCCCATCAAACTAGTGAGTGGTGAAAAAGCCAAAAGCAGGCATGCCAAAGAAGCCAAGTGAAACGCGATATGTTTCCTAGGCTTTTGGTCTATCCTTCTCCGGCGTTACGTACATAAAAAAAACAATCAAAGGCGCTCGTCTTCTTATACCGATGACAGCTAAGTCTGTTCTATTTGTGTCATACAAAGCTGGAAATATTCTGTTTACTTTTTTCACATCCTTGAAGCATACTTTACTCAAGGTTCTTGGTATATAAGTGTGCACTCCGTTTCACCCACTCAAAAAAGGCCTTCCCTGACAGAAGGCCTTTTGGTATTACTGTTGTTTCTCTTGCTTCTCAAGGTATTGCCTCATTTTTTGAAGATACTCCGGTCCATCCATTGGATCTTTCACGATCATTTCTATAAGGCAAAGTTTTTCGGCATTCATGGTCTGAGCTTTTACGATGGCATCATCCAGTTCCCTATTCGTCTCGACTTTCGCAGTGAACGCCTCCTGGCCAAAAGCTTCGGCTAGTTTTGTATAATCCCACTCTGGTATATCGTTATATTTCTGCTTTTCGATATCGACCTTTACGTTTAGATATTTTTCTATCGTATAGCCGTTATTGTTGAGGATAAAAACTATCGGTTTGCAGCCGTTCGCAAGCATCGAGCTGATTTCCTGTGCCGTCAGCTGTATTGAGCCATCACCGGTAAACAAAAGAACACGGCGGTTTTTATCCGCTATACAAGCACCAAAGGCAGCGGGCGTCGCATACCCGATGCTCTGCCATCCTCCCTGTGCTATATATGTCGCCCCTCTTGGCAATCTAACCTGTGACATCCCATAAGAGAATGTTCCCGTTTCCGTGACCACAATGTCATTTTCCTTCAACATCTGCTGTATACGTGGATAATAGGAAGCCGCTTTTAGTAGTGCTGCTGGGTCCTCAACCATCGTGTCATACGGAAATGATATTTTTCCAACAGATTCATCCTGCCTGTAGCCAATTTCCTGCAAGGCATGTAAAATATCCTCCGCCTTGACGTTCATATAGCTGGCTGCTCCCACTTTTAAAGAGTCGGGTTGAATCTCTACCATTTTAAGAGGATTAAGCTTTGCCGTACTTTTTGAGGTATTTGTGTCAGACCAAACTGGACCAACGGCAATAACACAATCCGCCCCCTCAACGATCTCGGTTACATCCATACATCCGAAAGCTCCGCCGTATACACCAATATACTGAGGATGGCTCTCATCAAATCCACTTTTCCCCTGCATCAACGAAGCGACTGGAACATTCAACCGCTCAGCCAAATGCTGCACGGAATTCTGCAGGTGATAACGAAGTGTTTTCACGTCGACAAGCAGAACTGTTTTTTTTGCAGGCTCTAACATTCTTTTTATGTGCTCGATCGCTGACTGCAGTGCATCATCATTCGTTTTTGATTCATTTTCCGAAAGCTTGCTTTGAGAAATCACCGGTTTTGTCACGAGATCAATAGCCACTACAAGATAAACGGGCTTTTTCTTTTCCTTCGCGATTCTGATTGCTGCCGGTATCTCCCTAGCAGCGTTTTCTGGTGTAAGAATCGCCGTATAGCTCGTGATGTGCTCATAAATCTTACGAAAAACGTCAAAATCTCCGTCCATTAACGTATGATGGGCAAGCGCCTTTTCCTTTTGCATCGTGGACTTTGGCGAGCCGACAATATGAATGAGGGGCACATTTTCACTGTTAGCACCAGCGACTGCATTACATGCGCTCATTTCACCGACACCAAATGTGGTGATCAGTGCAGATATGCCCTTCACACGGGCATATGCATCCGCCGCGTAACCAGCATTGAGTTCATTTCGTCCATTAATGAATTCGATTCCATCGTATTCTTCCAAAGTATCCAGCAATGAGAAATTATAGTCTCCAGGCACACCAAAAATCTCTGAAATGCCTTCTGCCTTCAAGCAGTCGTACAAATACTGTCCCAAGGTTCTGTTCCCTGCCAAATTAATCACTCCTTCATTCGATTCATCTCTCCTTTATTTATACCCAAACAGATATAGGTTAACCGTTTAGTTATCCATATAAAAAAGGGCTGCCTTTGCAGCCCACCTTTCACACCAGTAGGAACTGCAATAGTTCCTAAACTTCACCATAATCGACCTCGGCATCAGGGAGGTTCCGAAACAATATAAGAGATATATCCCTATCTCCTCGGAAGTCATCCAAAGTGACAAAAATGAAAAACCTATTGCAAAGCAAATTAAAACCAATATCAATTTTCACTTCACTTTTTATTTTTCTATATTTCGAAAATACGATTCTAAGCTATTCTGATGGCGGCATCGAAAGAACCACTTCAGCTCACGAAACGTCCATTTTTGTTAAGTTCATATATATAACAGTTTGACACTCCCTCCACTCGATATCCTTTCAAGGTGCTCATATGCCATATGTATGAAAAATGATTCAATTTCAAATTAAGGTATCTGAAAATTCTTGATTTATTCCTTGTTTTTGATTTATATTTGAATCACCGGAACAATGGGATAGGGGGAAAATGATGAGTGATAAGAATGTAAAAAGAGTTTTGGAATGCATCATTAGCACTTCCAATAACAATATTACCGTGACCGATGAAAAGGGATTCATTTTATTTACGAATCCTAACCATTGGTGGATTTATGGAATTGAACCCGACCATTATCTAGGAAAATCCGTTTACCAGCTCGAAACGGAAGGAATACTTTCACCTTCGATTTCCGCCATGGTATTGAAAGAAAAAACACCTGTCCAGATTATGCAGCAGACAAAGACGGGGAAAATCGTCATGTCGACTGCCTTTCCCATCTTTGATGATGATGGTGATTTGGTCCGTGTCGTCAGTTATGCTCAAGATCAAACTGAAATTAGGAACCTCCAGGATCAATATGGGCAATTGGAGAAAAAGATCCAAGAATACCAATCGGAGGTCGAGGAACTTAGGGAACAGGAAGAGCTGATCTATCGCAGCAAGGAAATGCAGCAAATCGCCAATACGATACTCCGTGTTTCCAAAACGGATGCCACCGTCATGCTTCTTGGGGAATCGGGTGTTGGAAAGAGCGTTTTTGCCCGCCGACTCCATAATCAAAGTTACCGCAGCAAAGAGCCATTCATCGAAGTCAATTGCAGTACCATTCCAGAAAGTCTCTTTGAATCTGAAATGTTTGGTTATGAAGCAGGATCCTTCACCGGGGCGCAAAAGCATGGAAAGCAAGGTATGATTGAACAGGCAGATAACGGAACTTTATTTCTGGATGAAATCGGGGAACTTCCCCTGGATATGCAAGTAAAACTATTAAATGTCCTGCAGGAGAAGACTTTTAAAAGAGTGGGCGGAAAGAAAGAGCATAAGATAGATTTCCGGCTTGTAACAGCAACCAATCAAAACCTTGAGGAAATGGTTGAAAAGGGAGCATTCAGGCTCGATTTGTATTACCGCTTAAATGTGATTCCCGTCCAAATACCGCCTTTACGGGAAAGAAAAGAAGATATTGCCATCTTAATCAATCATAATCTCGAAATCATCAACAAGAAGTACAAAACCGATAAGAAATTGCACCCTTCCACTTACGAAATCCTGATTAAGCATAAATGGTCAGGGAACGTGCGGGAATTGGAAAATCTAATTGAACGGCTCATTTTGACCTCGGAAGACTCCATCATTTTCCCAGGCTTCCTCCCCTCCCATTTCCATGGACAAGAATCCCTGGAAAAAAAAGATGATATCCTAATGATCGATCAAATGATGGTTGAGGACCATGATCTAAAGACCGCTCTTGAACAAGTGGAAAAATGGATGATGTTGAAAGCTAGTAAACAATGTAAATCCACCTATGAAATGGCTGAATTTTTAGGGATTAGCCAGCCTTCCGTCGTTAGGAAGATGAAAAAATATAAAAATCAACTAACCATTCAGCAAGGGAACTAAAAGGCTCATTCATTCCTGTCGTGGAGCTGGAAAAGCGGATTGAAGTCTTATAAAAAAAGAGACCTTCACATTGAAGGTCTCTTTTTCTTACTTATTTGATACGCCTGCCGACTCAAATGTTGCCATCTCTTTAATGACCAATGTCGCTGCCTTTAGAATAGGGTATGCCACGGCGGCTCCTGTTCCTTCTCCAATTCTCATCCCTAAATCGAGGATCGGATTCTTACCCAGTAATTCTATGGCCGTTCTATGACCTGGTTCTGCCGATTGATGTCCAACAAACATATAATCGGCTGCACGGTCTGAAATAAGGTTGGCCAAGACAGCAGCGGTGGTCGTAATGAATCCGTCAACAAGAATGGGTATACGGCTGTTCGCTGCAGCGAGCATGGCACCTGCCATACCTGCAATCTCGAATCCCCCGATTTTCATTAATATATTGATAGGATCATCGGGACTAGGATTTCTTAGTGAAATCGCTTTTTCAATAATTCTTTGCTTATGTAAAATACCTTCCGATTTCAATCCTGTTCCCTGTCCCACTAGTGATTCTACGCTTTTCCCGCTTACGACCGAGATGATGGCGGAACTGGCTGTCGTATTTCCGATTCCCATTTCACCAAGGATCAGGCAATTCGCTCCACGAGCAATCATTTCCTGTGCACGGTCAAATCCAATTTCAAGCGCTTGAATGACTTCTTCCCGTGTCATCGCATCTTCTTTATAAAAGTTCCTGGTTCCACGGCGGACCTTTCTTGAGGTTAATTCCGGTTCTTCGATATCTGCATCGATCCCTATATCTACAATGTCCAAGTAAGCGCCTATCGCACGGCTGAATACATTGATGGCTGCTCCGTCATTCAAGAAATTGAGTGCCATTTGCTCTGTCACTTCTTTTGGATAAGCAGAAACTCCCTCTTCCGTTATTCCATGATCTGCTGCAAAAACGATCACTCCCGGTTTCGAAATGTCAGGAAATGCCGCTCCTGTCATCTTGGCCAATTCGATGATCCATTCTTCAAGACGTCCTAAGCTTCCCTGAGGAACAGTCAGCGAATCAACATGGCCTTTCACTTGCCGTCCCATTTCTTCATCCAGCATCGGGATGGAGATGGGTGCTAACCCATTCGTCATATTAACCCCTCCAAAATTCAAAATGAAAAACCTTCCCCATCGGAAAAGGTTCTTATCCATCATCTGTTATAAATATAACATCGTCCACATAATTATCTACGATTATTACTTCGGCGCTCCCATTTTATTTAAAGGATAGATACGAATTTCCGCTTTGCCTACAAGTGACTGCTCAGAAATAAAACCAAATCCTCTTCCATCCCAACTATTCCTGCGATTATCCCCCATGACAAATAAAGAACCAACTGGTACCTTGGTTTTCCCAAACGAATCTTTCAGGTTGAAATTCTCCGTCAGATTTTCTCCCCTTGGAATTTCCGCTTTTTTTGTTTCCAAATACGGTTCTGTATACTTTTTCCCATTGATATATAGCACATCATCTTGCATAACTACACTGTCACCTGGTAAACCGATCACCCTTTTTATATACAACTCATCCCTGTCTGGAGCATTAAATACAACCATATCAAAACGTTCGGGCTTTCCGACTTTAGTTACTACGATCCGATCATCGTTTTCATAAGTCGGCTCCATGGATTCACCTTTGACGGTCACTGGCGTAAATAAAAACTGTTGGCAAATAAATACGACCATTATCGCAAATAAGATAGATTTCAACCACGAGAATACTTCACTTTTCCTATCATCCTGCATGCTAGACCTCCTCCCCTCCATAGTGAACGGCTAACACTTTGAAAACCGATGATCTTTCAGAATATCGTCCAGTTTCAACTGGAAAAATTGTAACATATTCATGTACAGCTTGCGAGAATGAATCATTTTTTCATAGCTAAAGAGTCGATTTTACATGTACATGTCTGAAACAGGAAAATAGGTGGCCTTAAAAACGGCTCATGCACTTACTTGGTATCAACGAATGCTCGCTTCTTAGGATCGCTGAAAGATTATTTCCTAAGCATCCTTTTTCCCTTTCATTTAATTTCCAATTATAATAGGTAAGTGGAACTTATTAACATGATTATCCATGAAAAATAAACTGTCGGAGGTAATGATGATGAAAGTTGTTGCAATAGTGGGAAGTATTCGTAAAGAGTCTTATAACCTAAAGCTTGCTAAATATATTCAAACTAGATATCAAGATCGGTTTGATCTCGAAATCTTAAACATTCGGGATCTTCCTTTCTATGACCAAGATATTGAAAATGATCCTCCTGCAGTCGTAAATGAATTTAAAAGTAAAGTGGCTGATGCAGATGCAGTCCTATGGGTAACACCTGAATACAACGGGACGATTCCAGGGGTATTGGGCAATGCCATCGATTGGTTATCGCGTGTCGATAAGGTATTGATCGGTAAACCTTCATGGATCATGGGTGCGTCCATGGGGCAATTAGGAACAGTTAAAGCTCAATTGCATTTGCGTGAAATCTTATTTGCTCTAGGTATCTCCTCCCCACTTCTCCCTGGGAATGAAGTATACGTTGGAGCCGTGCATGATAAAATCGATAGTGACGGAAGTCTTACACATGAATCGACTGTCCAGTTCATCGATACGGTCGTTGATAATTTCATAAACTGGTATAATCATCACACTCGATAATCTTTTAAACAAAAATCCCGGCAGGAATTGATCCTGCCGGGATTATTTTAATCAAGAATCGTGAGAAGCGACCCTTTACCTCAATGGCTGATTTGCGCCTTTTCCAAGCGGATGACTTATCCTCTTCCAGCTTGGAACGAAGGATATTTGGTCATCCCGCCATCAGCGAATAGAGTGATGCCCGTTACATAACTGGATTCTGAAGAAGCCAGCCATGCAGCAACCGCGGCAATTTCCTCAGGCTTTCCGATATACCCCATTGGAATCATGCTTTCCAGATCCTTTTTCTTTTCGGGATCTTCAAGCTTGTCAGCATTTATTGGCGTGGCTATGGCTCCAGGCCCAATGCTGTTCACACGAATCCCTTTCGGCGCATACTCAAGCGCCAGGGTTTCCGTAAGCAACTTCACACCGCCCTTGCTTGCTGCGTAGTGAACGAATAAGGGCCAGGGAATCATCTCATGTACACTGGACATGTTTATTACATTCCCTTTAACATTGTTCTCTACAAAATACTTGATTGCTTCACGGCAGCCTAAGAAATTGCCTGTCAAGTTGGTATTGATTACTCTATTCCAGTCGCTTAACGGCATTTCGTGCGATGGAACAGGATTTTCTATTCCTGCATTATTAATGAATATATCAAGTTTGCCGAATTCCTTTATCGCAGATTGAACAAGGTTAATCATATCTTCTTCAACAGTGACATCGCCTTTCACTGCAACAGCTTCCCCACCATTGGTTTTGATTTCTTCCAATACACTATCCGCTTCCTCTGATTTATTGCGATAATTAACCACGACCTTTGCCTTTTCCTGTGCAAAGCGAATGGCCATCGCTTTTCCCAACCCAGTGGATGAACCGGTTATCACAACGACCTTACCTTCTATATCTGTATACATTTCATCGCCCTCCAATTAACTTTTTGCCAGTCCTAGCATAATCCCGGCTATGATGATCAAGATAATTCCAATAATGATTCCAATCAGTTGGCGTTTTGTTTTCTTCTCACGTAAAATGATGATCCCGCCGAGAGTTGAGATGACTATGCCCATTTGAGATAGGGAAAAACTCGTAGCGACTCCCACACGAGGCTGGGAAATGAATAAAAACATGTTACCTGCAGCCCATATCAATCCGGGAATGATATTCCGAATCGCATATTTGTTAAACGGTTTATGTTTAAAAGTCAATAACAGACCGCCTATCACCATACCAATCGCTTGAGGGAACAACGCCGACCAGCCATTAACATCAAAAAGACGGGC
Source organism: Peribacillus sp. NPDC060253 (assembly GCF_042727425.1). Taxonomy (NCBI): domain Bacteria; kingdom Bacillati; phylum Bacillota; class Bacilli; order Caryophanales; family Bacillaceae; genus Peribacillus; species Peribacillus sp. NPDC060253. The sequence goes on along the minus strand of NZ_JBHXAS010000055.1, from coordinate 779 downwards.
AACGACCACATAGACCAAATAACCAAACGTCGAGATGAGGAGAATAACGATTCCTTTCTTCAAGTTTCCCTTTTTACCCTCTTTTGACTCTTTATCTTCCAATGAAGTCAGGACAATACCAATAATAATGAAAACTAAGGCCAAAACCCCTAAAATGATCGCTTTCATTGTGGACCATTCGTGAAAAACAATGACTCCGAATAAGGTGGTCGATATGAGCTGCAACCCGGTTGAGATCGGCATCGTTTTGGATACGCCCATTAAATCAATGCTCTTAAGCTGATTAGCTTGTCCAACAGCCCAAAAAAGACCAGAGACAACCCCTACTCCAAACACCAAAAGAGACAACTTAATATCAGCAAAAATAAAAACCCCAATTGAAAAAATCAAGGCGCCAATCGTTGTACCTAATGTTTGACTATAGGGTCCCCCACCTAGTTTCACATTGAATAAAACGATGCTTCCCCAGAATAATGCCGGTAAGAGAGCTAATAATATATCCATCTTCAACCCCCATATGTAAGTTCAAATCCAATGCAGGAAATTTTTTGTCTTCTTTTAATATGTTCGCATTCTTTGAATTGAGTCTTGGTAATTTTATGAAGTATCATTTTTATGAAGGGAAGATTGATTTGGATTTAGACACATCCGCCACAAATAGATTCAACACAAAAAGGGCTGCCCTTGAACTGCACCCCAATTGTTAGACAACATCTAACAATTGGAGGTGCAGTTTTTTTGACTAAATATACGATAGACGAAAAATTACATGCAGTTTT
>NZ_JBHXAS010000054.1:0-33637 GCF_042727425.1 Peribacillus sp. NPDC060253 | reverse complement strand
GATTACGCATTGCGTATTTAGGGTATAGAAATAACAATGCTTTCTAGCTACCTTAAAAATTTATTATATGGAGGCAAATATGAAACAACGTGATTTTTTCTTCGATAACGCCAAGTTCATTCTCATGGCCTTTGTCGTCTTTGGTCATTTGCTGAATACGTATATACATGACAGTGAAACGATTTACGCTTTATATAAAACCATTTATTCCTTTCACATGCCAGCCTTTATCCTTGTATCAGGGTTCTTTGCAAAAGGCTTTTATCAAAAAGGATATTTAGCTAAAATTACAAAAAAATTAATCCTGCCTTACGTTATTTTCCAATTGATATATACCGTTTACTATTATTTCTTATATGAACGGTCTGCCATCACTGTAGACTTGCTCGATCCCCAATGGTCGCTTTGGTTCTTGATCAGTTTATTCTGTTGGAACATCATGCTGCTTGGTTTTTCAAAGCTTAAGCCTTCAGTAGGCATAGTTTTATCTTTATTAATCGCTTTATTGATTGGGTATATTGACAATATCTCCAATTATCTTAGTCTCTCAAGGACTTTCGTTTTTTTCCCGATGTTTTTAATCGGGTACCATTTAAGCAAAGACCATTTAAAAAAATTATTCACACCCAAAGTTCGTTTGGCTTCACTAGGTATCATGTTAGTAATTTTTATCGGTTTTTATTTAAATACCGATATCAATTATAAATGGCTTCTCGGTTCAAAACCGTATGCCGATCTTGAAGATGCGACGATCGTGTCCATGTTTAAACGTTTGGGATTTTACGGATTGAGCATACTTTCAGTGTTTAGCTTTCTATCTTTCATCCCACGCGGACAATATTTCTTTACGAATTGGGGTAAACAAACTTTATATGTGTATTTGCTACACGGCTTCTTCATTCGTTTCTTCCGTGAAAGCACTATACATGACTACTTCAGTAATACAGAGAGCTTCATCATGCTCGCCGGCCTCTCTTTCTTGATCACTGTGTTATTATCAAGCGAAATGATCGCTACGATGGCCCAGCCAATCATCGAATTGAAGACGACCAAAACAAAACGATTCATGATTAAAACAAAAGAGTATTTAAAACAGGCATTTTGAAATAAAACGGATAAAGCATTTTCTGCTTTATCCGTTTTTTTCGAAGTCTTTTCATTATACTTCGCAAGCTGAAAAGATTCCCCTTCATTACCAATAACTAATTTTTCAAATGGAGCGCGCTATGGTAAAATTACTCGTTAGTGCTTGTTTGCTTAAAAAGACATGTACACGAAAGGAGACAGGCGTTTTTTTACGCCCTTTAACATGAATATAATAATCAGTACTCTTAACGCAAAATACATTCACACTTCACTTTCCATACGATATTTAAAGGCTTATGCCCAGCCGGATTATGATGTTCAGCTGGCTGAATATACAATAAAAGATCCGATTATGAACATCGTTGGTGACCTTCACTCCAAAAAACCTGATGTCATCGGGTTCAGCTGCTATATTTGGAACATCGAAGAAACAATGAAAGTCGTAGCCATGCTGAAGAAGATCAATCCAGAATTGGTTATCATTCTCGGAGGACCTGAAGTCACATATGATGTTGGTGAATGGCTTGATCAGATTCCCGGGGCCGATTTTATTGTCATTGGCGAAGGTGAAGTTACCTTCAAGGCCCTTTTATCTGAAATTGAAGGTGCAAACGATTATAAGAAGGTCGGCGGCATCGCCTATCGACAAGACGGAAAAAAAATCATCCAGCCACAGAACGGTAAGGTTGATTTGAAGTCGCTTCCTACACCCTATCGTTTGGAAGAAGACCGTGGCGATCTATCTAAACGTGTCACTTATATCGAAACTAGCCGCGGGTGTCCGTTCAGTTGCCAATTTTGCCTTTCATCCATTGAAGTGGGAGTCAGGTATTTTGACCGTGAAAAGATTAAAGAAGATATCAGGTACCTTATGGCAAATGGTGCAAAGACCATTAAGTTCGTTGACCGAACCTTCAATATTAGCCGAAGCTATGCCATGGATATGTTTCAATTTTTAATTGATGAACATCTTCCTGGCGTGGTTTTCCAGTTCGAAATAACGGCTGATATCATGCGTCCGGAAGTTATCCAGTTCTTGAACGATAATGCTCCTGCAGGATTATTCCGCTTTGAAATCGGTGTACAATCAACGAATGACCATACGAATGACCTTGTGATGAGGAGACAAAATTTCGAAAAACTGACCCGGACCGTTACAATGGTTAAAGAAGGGCAGAAAATCGATCAGCATTTAGACCTGATTGCCGGTTTACCTGAAGAAGATTATCAAACCTTCAGAAAGACCTTCAATGATGTATTCGAACTAAGGCCTGAAGAAATGCAGCTTGGTTTCTTAAAAATGCTCCGTGGAACTGGCTTAAGGATACGTGCCGATGAGCACCAATATATTTACAGTGATCATGCTCCTTATGAAATTCTTGGAAATAACGTATTAGCCTTCGATGATATTGTCCGCATTAAGCAAGTAGAAGATGTCCTCGAAAAATACTGGAACGACCATAGAATGGATCATATAACAGAGTATCTGGTTAGAACGGTATTTCAATCGCCATTCGACTTTTTTCAAGATTTCGGTACCTATTGGGATGAACAAGGCTGGTCACGAATCGGACATCAACTTGAAGACCTGTTCCGACGCCTACAGCAGTTTCTAGCTTCCAGGGAATCAGCCGAGCTGAAAAACATTATCGGACTCATGAAGTTGGATTATTTCAAGAATCAAAAATACAAGCCACGTAAACCATGGTGGGAAGCTTCACTGGATAAACAGGGACGGAAAGAGATTTATGAAGCTATCCTAAATAAACCTGAACAGCTTGGACCTACTTTCACTGCTTTGGCCCTTAATGAAAAAGAGATACACAAACACACATTGCTTGAGGCCCTTCCCTTTGATTTGGAAACTTATTTAACGAAGGGAACAATCGTTGAAAACCCATCGATCATGTTAGCCTATTTTGATCCAAGTGGTAAAGGCTCATCCATTTTCGCTTTCTCGAAATCTGGGAGCATCATTATTTAAGAATAAGGACGGATCCCAAAATTGGGTCCGTCCTTATTCATTTATTTACTATCACGCTTTTTATTTTCTTTTGCCAATATTTCATAAATTTTAGTTGCATTCATATCGCCGCTGAATTCGATACCAAATTCAGTCCGAACATGTTCTCCCAGCTGTTCTTCCTGGGAATTCCGTTTGGCTTTATCCATTAACCTCTTCCTTTTCTGCCTTGCTTTGAATTGCGGTTGGCACCTTTCATTGGGTTTTCCTCTAAAGCGAACTCATTGGAAAACTCATTTTCGGCTTGGTTTCTTTTTGGTGTCTTACTTGCTTTGATAGCACCATCCACATTTGCTTTCCGTTTCATTTGACATCCACCCTTTTTAATAAATTTTACGTTTTAGAATGGGGTAAAACGGCCGAAAATTATTCAGGGATAATATAGGGACAGACGAGAAAAATAATCATAAAACGAAAAGGGAGAGACAATATGAAAAAGAAATTGGATTCGCCAATCATGGCTGATACACAACCCCACCAAATTAATGCACCAAGCTTTAAAGGAACAGGTATAAAACCAAAAGCTCCATTTATTAATGATTATGGGGTTGTCATCGGTGATAGTAAATATGCATCCGAAAACTCACCACTTGAAAATTGGAGCGAAGAAACAGACCCGGAAATCATGGCTGGCGACGAATGGATTCACCCCACTAATGATATTGGCTGGAATTCAACAGAAAACCGCGAACTTTTAGAAGCTAAAAAAGCTCCTCAACCTCCTTTTATGCATCCTGATAAAGATGTTAGCTTTGATACAGATTGAGTGGCAACCGATGGTCAAGGGGACCCCTGAAATCTCCATAAAAACCAAAGGGGTGTATCACCCATTCGGTGTACACCCCTTTACTTTATTTAACCTGCAAAATCAATTTCCCTTTCGTTTGACGGGTGTTCATTTCTTCATGAACCTCTGCTGCCTTTTCAAACGGATAAATACCGCCGATAGTCAGTTTAAGCTTGCCAGACATCACGTAAGAAAAAAGATCCTCGATGCTAGGCAACAGCAATTCTGGGGTTTTCATGATCTGCGGCAGGAAAAAACCTACGACGGATTGATTCCGCCTCATTAATTGCTGTGGGTTCATCTTATATGCCTCCCGGCTGGCATTACCAAAAACGATAAGGCGGCCAAACGGCGCCAAACATTTCAATGTTTTATTGAAAATGTCTCCTCCAGCCATTTCAAGGGCCACATCAACGCCCTTCCCACCTGTGGCCTCACGCACTTTCAGTTCCCAGCCTTCTTTAGTGTAATCGATTAGTTCATCTGCCCCCATCTTTTTAGCTAATTCCAACTTTTCCTCGGTGCTGGCGGTTGCTATCACTTTTCCAGCACCGAAGATTTTGGCAAGCTGAACAGCAATCGTTCCCACTCCGCCTGCTGCAGCATGTACCAAAACGGATTCCCCTTGCTGCAGACGTCCCATCGTCTTTAGAATATGATAGGCACTAAGACCTTGAAGGGGGAGGGCAACAGCTTCATGAAACGGTATGGCATCAGGAAGCGGAATGACAGAGAATTCATCAGATAGGGCATATTCAGAATATCCACCAGATTCGATTAAACTCACGACCCTTGTACCTGGTTTGATTTTGGTCACTTTCCCACCAACTTCCACCACTACGCCTGCCACTTCTGCACCTGGAATGAACGGAAGCGGCGTAGGTACTACATATTGCCCCTCCCTTCTGGCCGTATCTGCATAATTGACGCCGGCACAATCTATTTCTATCAGCACTTCATGGCCAGTTGGTACGGGTTTTTCCTTTTCCGTCATTTTCAGTACTTCCGGTCCGCCGTATTTTTCAAATTGAATGGCTCTCATCCTTGTCCCTCCCTTATTAATTTCCGGTAAATTCCGGTCTTCGTTTCTCTTTGAATGCAGCTACTCCCTCTAGATGATCTTCTGTGGAGGCCATCAAGGTTTGCGTAATTCGCTCCTGTTCGAGCATTTCATCCAGTGTAGCCGTAAATGAATGGCTGACGAGTTTCTTCATCATTCCAAATGCTTTTGTCGGGCCGTTGGCAAGCTTATTCGCAAGTTTTTGCACTTCCTCTTCAAGTTGATGGAGTGGATATATATAATTAATGATACCTAACGTATATAAGCGCTCAGCAGAAATCGGTTCCGCTGAAAAGAAGAGTTGCTTTGCAAGATGTGGGCCAACTAACTTTGGTAAAAAATACGAACCCCCTCCATCTGAAATCAGGCCTACTTGTGAAAAACTCATGGCAAATTGACTATCATCTGAAGCGACGATCAAGTCACAAGCGAGTGCCAAATTGAAACCGGCCCCTGCCGCAAATCCATGGACGGCAGCGATTACGGGAACCTCAGAAGCATCAAGGGCCAAAATGCATTCATTCATTCTGCCGACATGATCATACAATTGACTTGCAGAGGCCTTCCCCATCGACTTCACGTCTCCTCCTGCCGTGAATGATCGTCCCGCCCCTTTGATGACTACGGCCCTTATATGGGGCTTTTGTTTAACATCTCTTATCTCTTTCGTTAGGTTTGCAATCATATCCGGGCTAAAGGCATTCAAGCTCTCAGGACGATTTAAAGTCAGGATCAATACGTTATCGATTACTTCTGTTAATAAGTGTTCTTTTAACATTTACCCATCCCCTTTTTTCTACTTGATTAACCAGCCACCATCCACCAAAATATCGGTCCCTGTCATATATGACGCTTCCGGGGAAGCAGCAAATGTAATGACATTACTAATTTCCTCAGCTTTCCCCACTCTTTCCAGTACCGTGTTTCGTTGAATCGACTTTACAAATTTTTCATTTTGCAATCCATCTTCTGTTAATGGCGTTTCAATAAAACCTGGTGAAACGGAATTGACCCGAATACCAGCTGATGCCAGTTCCAGTGCCAATGATTTCGTTAAACTGATTACGCCGGCTTTAGCCGAGCTGTAGTGGGGGATGAATGCTCCTGCTTGATGTCCTGACAGTGAAGCGACATTCACGATTGCCCGGTTGACGGGCTCTTCATTTCCATCGCTCGCTCCCTCTACCATCACTTTCCCCAAGTACTTGGAAACAAGGAAGACACTTTTCAGATTGACATGCTGAATCATTTCCCAATCATCTGCAGTTGTATCCAAAAGCTTCGAGGACTTTGATCCACCTGCGTTATTGATTAAAATGTGAAGGTCACGATATTGTTCCTTTACATACATGGCAAGATCTTTTACATCATCCTCGTCCGTCACATCTGCAGGGAAAATATCGGCCATGGGAATAGTATGCCGGGCATTGATTTCAGCCGCTGCTTCCTTCAGCTTTCCTTTCGTCCGCCCTACCAATAATACCTTTGCCCCTTCGTCCGATAAGCGCAGCGCTGTAGCTTTCCCAATCCCAGATCCAGCACCAGTCACCACCGCTATTGCTTGTGAAAACCTCATGCCCCTCACCCCTTATCATGATTTTGATACTACGTTTCCTGCTTTTTCAATTCAGCTTCGATTCGTCCATCCACCAACTCTGGAACAAGGTCAATCGAACCCTTTTGTGCAGCCAATTTCAAATCTGCGACCAAACTGTGTTTATCGAATAGCTGTCCGACATAAGATGATTGCAGAATATCGAAAGCATTATCGATGTTCGTGCGATAAAGTGTGGTTGCAGCCCTTGCTGCATCATTGAGTATGAACCTTTCTTGTGATCCAGCAATCATGCAATCTATCAGATGACCTGCCCCATAAAAGTCTTCCAGACTGAATTCACCTGAGTTTCCTGAACATACGATGATGATCGTTTCTATTTGATGATGTTTTTTTATTCTTTCTGCAACAGATGGATTATTCAGCAAAGAAGCGATATATACTTTCTTAGCGGCTGCAGAATTTCTCAACGCAACCGTTCCGTTAGTCGTTGACAATATTAGCGTTTTATCACGTACCAACTTACTCAATAACGTCGGACTGGGATAGATTAAATCATCAACAGGCTTTGCTTTCAGTTCCCCTGCCACTAGAAAATCTCCTTGTTTCAATTCCTGGCTTTTCAATAGGGCATCTCCTGGATCCATGACAGGTATCACCTGGCGTGCTCCATTATGAAGTGCTGAAATAATCGTCGTAGTCGCTAACAGGACATCCAGGATGACTGCCACTTTCTCCCCTTCTTGTAGCTTTTCCCTATCTATCTCTTCTTTTTTTAATAACAAATGAATGTGTTGTACATGCCCCATTTTATTAAACTTCCTCCACTGCTACATTTGCTGCATGGGTGAGCAAGCTTTTTACGGTTTTTCCAAGTTTGGAAAAGCGGGGATCACTTGTCTGGCCTTTTTTATATCGATAATAGATTTGCTGAAGGATGACAGCTAACTTAAAGTAACCAAAGGTTAAATAAAAATCGACATTCGAAACATCCCTTCCACTTCTCGCTGCATACGACTCGATAAATTCCTTTCGTGTCAGAAAACCATTTAAAGTAGTGATGGACGCTTGGTCCAAACCGAATTTGATTAATTCTGGATCACCACTTTCCGTCCAATAGCTTAAAGCCACTCCTAGATCTGCCAGCGGATCGCCAACTGTGGACATTTCCCAATCGAATAGTCCAACCATTTCGCTAAGATCTTGATTAAACATTGCATTATTGATCTTATAGTCATAATGGATAATGGAGGTCTGGCTATATTTTGGGATATTCTGCTTCAAATAATTGATAAGCGGCGCCACTTCTTTGATTTCATCAGTCTTTGCTCTCTCATATCGGGAAATCCAGCCGTATACTTGTCTTTCGATGAACCCCTCAGGTTTGGAGATTTCCGCTAATCCCGTTTTCTCATGGGGAATGGAGTGTAGATCTGCCAGCCGATTGACCAATACATTAGAAAGCTGGCGGCATCGTTCAAAAGTAGGCTCGATTCCCTCGGGAAATTCAGTATCTATTACAATTCCATGTTTCCTTTCCATCAGGAAAAAAGGGGCACCAGCAATAGATTCATCATCCGAAAAAAGGATAGGCTCTGGAGCAGCTTGAAAATACGGGTTGATTCGTGAAAGGATATGATGTTCACGTTTCATATCATGTGCCTTTGGAGCAACAGGACCAAGCGGAGGTCTTCTCAGTACAGCCTCCCACTCCCCCATTTTCAGCTGATAGGTCAAATTGGAATAGCCCGTTGAAAATTGTTGCAGTTCTAACTTTTCCTTGGGAAGGTCCAACACATTTTTTCTGAGAAAATCTTCTAATGCATCAAGATTAAGCTCCTCGCCAGGCCGAACTGGAATTGTATCACCAACCATATTATTCCACCCCTTTAGACTTTTACCATTTTAATTATGAACAAGATGTAAGATGAGCTTTTCTTTAATCATTTCCGGAATAGGTTCGCTTTTTTGATTCGAAAAATTAAAAAAGACTAAAACCGCACTCCCCTTGGCAATGGACGCGCCAGTTTGTGAACAAAGGATTTCATGGGCCATATCACAGCTTTTCGTACCTACCTTTGTCAAAGAAGTTCTAATGGTCAAGAGTTGATTGAAATATCCCTGTGCAATAAAATCGCATTTTGTGGAAGCTAACAAAAAATTCCATGATTCGGCATTTGTCGTCAGACCCAAAGCTTCAAAAAATCTTATACGTGCTTCTTCCAGGTATATGAAATAGTTTGTGTTATTGATGTGTCCCAAAGCATCCGTTTCGGAAAAACGGACGTTGACTTCTAATTCATGCATAAAATCCCTCCTAGATTATCGATGAACGAAAGCAGGTTTACGCTTATCCAAGAAAGCGGAGACCCCTTCTTTCACATCTTCAGTTTGAAAGATTTCTTCAAAAAGATCCGTTTCAATTTCTAGACCTTGTTCAAGCGTCTCCTCGCTTCCTTCATTGATCGCCTTCTTGATTCTCGACAGTGATTGAAGGGAGTGCCTCGTCATTCTTGAGGCTAAAATCTTCGCCTCTGATAAGCCACAGCCTTGCTCGACGATTTTATTGACGAGCCCGATTTTTTCCGCTTCTTTAGCATCAATTGGATCACCGGTAAAGATCATTTCCTTTGCTTTGGCGTTTCCAACAAGTCTGGACAATCGCTGTGTACCACCAGCTCCTGGAAATAACCCTAATTTGACTTCCGGCAGGCCAATTTGAACTTGTGTTTCGGCAACGCGCAAATCACAGGCCAAAGCCAGTTCGCATCCGCCTCCTAAAGTCAACCCGTTTAATACGGCTATCGTAGGTTTAGGGAATTGGTCGATTTTGGTTAAGACCGCATGACTTTCCTTGACTCTTTCTTTCATATTCGGATTTCCCATCATGGTTGGGAATTCTTTTATATCTGCACCAGCCGCAAAAGCCATATTGCCTCCACCAGTTATCAGTACTGCTACAATTTCATCATCATTTGAAAGTTCTGTGAATATTTCTCCCAATTCCCTGAATACTTGTCTGCTGATTACGTTTAATGGAGGATTATCAATGGTTATGATTGCAAGCTTATTTTCGTTTTCCAATCTAATCAACTTTGGCATCAATTCTTCACTCCTTGATTCGGATATTCATACCAACCCTTACCAGTTTTCCTTCCTAAATGTCCCTGTTTCACTTTTTCTTCTATACATGCATTTGGCTTATCTTCTGGATTCCCCGTTTCATTATATCGCTGCTGCATGACAAAATACCCCACATCAATTCCTGATAAATCCATCAGTTCAAAAGGGCCGATGGGATGGCTTAATGCTTTTCTGCAAATTAGATCGATATCCTTATAGTCCACAATTCCTTCTTCATACAAATATAAAGCTTCACGCTGCAGTGCACCCAATATCCGATTGGCTACGAATCCCGATATTTCTTTCCTTAATAAAACACCTGTCCTATTCATTTTCTGGGTGACTTCCATCGCTAGCTTTGCTGTTTCTTCTGATGTTTGATCACTCATGACAACCTCAACACAATCCATAATTAAAGGTGGAAAAAAGAAATGCATATTAATGAACTTATCCGGACGGTTTGTCACACTTGAAAGCAAGCTATTGACAATCGTTGAACTATTCGTAGCAAAAATGGTTTCTGCTGGTGCCAATTCCTCCAGTTTAGTAAAAACTTCACGTTTCACTTCAAGCTTTTCGACAACCGCTTCAATGACTAAATCAGCTCCACTGGCCGCTTTCTCCAAATCCGTCGTATATTGAAGTCGACTAAAAGCTGCCAATTTACGATCTTCAGACAATTTTCCTTTTTGAACCCACTTAGTCAAAATAACATCCAATTTTTCCTTGGCCTCATTCAATGCTTTTTCTTGAACATCTTGAAGAATCGTCTCGTAACCTCCAAGTGCAGCGAGCATCGCAATTTGATGCCCCATCTGGCCAGCTCCAATTACGGTTATAGATTGAATTTGCTTGTTGGTCATGTCATCTATCTCCCCTCTACTAACTAGTTAGTATGTAACCTCTATCACGCTTCAATCCCCTGTAGAATCATCTCCATGAAAATACGTGCCACTTCCTGTTCATTTTTTTCCCCTTCTGGGTCGAACCAATGATAGCTCCAATTGACCACACCCAATATAGCAAAAGAGATGATGGATGCATCGAGATTGGACCGCAGTTCTCCGCTCTCGATGCCAGTAATCAGTACCTGCTCGATTTTATTACGGAACAGATCTCGCTTAGGCAGGATTTGTGCCAGTTTTTCATCACTTAGATTTTTCATTTCGCGGAAAAAGACCATTGCGCTTGACTTTTTAGTCTTAATGCTTTTTAAAAGCATATACACCATATCAAAAAGCTTATCCTTACAACTTTTTTCAGGGTCCAAAATGATTTTTTCCTGCTCACTAAGCAACTCGTCAATATAAGCGAGATGAATATCCATTAGCAACTGCTCTTTACTCGTAAAGTAATAATAAAACGTTCCCTTCGTAACCCCAACCGATTCGACGATATCAGTAATCGACGTTTCACTAAAGCCCTTCTTTTCGAATAAGCGTATGCTATGTTCTGTCATTTTTTCTTTCATGTAAGCATCCTCGCAATCTGTTAAAATTTCAGCTGAATTGAAATCATACGCTTTCGTACTATCAAATCCACTTATCTCCTGGAAAATTCTTCTCTTAAAGCACGCCTTAAAATCTTTCCGACATTTGTTTTCGGTAACTCCTCACGAAATTCGACGACATGCGGAACTTTATATGCCGATAGGTTTGCTCGGCAGTAATCGATGATTTCCCGTTCGCTTGCCTTTTGATTATTTTTAAGTACTAGCACCGCTTTAACCGACTCTCCTCGATACGCATCCGGAACTCCGATGACAACCGCTTCCAGGACAGCAGGATGTTCATAGAGAACTTCTTCCACATCACGAGGATAAATATTATAACCACTTGCGATGATCAAATCTTTTTTCCTGTCGACAATAAAGAGATATCCTTCTTCATCAACTTTGGCGATATCACCCGTATAAAGCCAACCATCCCTAAGAGTCACAGCCGTTTCCTCTGGCATATTCCAGTAACCTTTCATCACTTGTGGTCCTTTGACGACCAATTCCCCCATCTCGCCGGGGGCCACTTCTTTTGTCCCGTCACCTAGATCCATCACCTTATAATCAGTCGAAGGGATACCAATCCCGACACTCCCAGGCTTTCTTTCGGCAAATACGGGGTTACAATGCGTTGTTGGCGAAGCTTCCGTTAGACCATAGCCTTCCAATATCTTCGCACCTGATTTCCGTTCAAACTCACGTAGGAGTTCCACGGGCATAGGTGCACTTCCGCTGTTACAGAGCTGTATGGAGCCCATTCCATATTCTTCTGCTTTAGGATGATTCGTCAACGCTACATACATGGTTGGTACACCAGGAAAAGTCGTCGGCTGTTCACGCTTTATCGTTTCAAGCACTTCCTCTATTTCAAATCGTGGCAGCATGATTGAATCCCCCGCTATATACACGGATAAATTCATGGCCGAGGTCATTCCAAAAACATGAAAAAGCGGTATGACCGACAACGTTCTTTCTGAGCCCATTTTTAATTCATGCTTGAAGAATTCATACGATTGAACAACGTTAGCCAGAATATTGCCATGCGTCAGCATTGCCCCTTTTGAACGGCCTGTCGTTCCTCCCGTATACTGAAGAACGGCTATATCATTTTCCGGGTCGATCGTTACTGGATTGATTTTTCCGTCTCCTGACTTCATGAATTGATCAAAGGATGCATCAGGTTGGAAATCTGCTTCCGATGGCTGCAGGCTCACTGCGATAATATTTTTCACATTTGCGTGCTGCTGCACACTTTTGACTTTCGGATATAAACCGTCCAATACCACAATCGTTTCTGCCCCGGAGTCCTGCAGGATATGATGCAACTCCCTTTCAACCAGCATTGGATTGATTTGTGTGATAATCGCTCCTGTGGTCAAAGATCCATAATACGCAATGACGTATTGGGGACAGTTAGGCAGCATGATGGCGACGCGATCGCCTTTTTGGACACCTTTTTTTTGAAGGGCTGAAGCAAAGGCTTGCGACGCATGAAAAAGTTCCTGATAAGAAATCTTCCGACCATAAAAAGTAATAGCTGTATTGTTTGGATAGGACTCATATGCATGTTCAAGAATTCTTTGCATCGGAAACTCAGGAACCTTTATTTCCTTTGATATTGAATCAGGATAAACGGACAGCCATTTTTTTTCGTTCATCATTCCATACCCTCCAGCCATATTTACTTACTTTTCATTACATTGCATGCGAACCCCCATCAACAATCAAGATATTACCAGTCACATAATCAGATGCTTTTGAAGCTAGGAAAACCGCTGCACCTTTTAAATCATCCTCACTCCCTAACCTTTTAAGCGGAGTGGAATCCAAGATCGGATTCTTCCCTTGTTCAAGCACCCCTTTACTCATTTTTGTCGGGAAGAATCCAGGTGCGATTGCATTAACATTGATATTATGCTGGCCCCATTTTACAGCTAAATCTTTTGTTAAAACAATGACCGCCCCTTTGCTCGTATTATATCCGACCGTATCAAGCACCCTCGGGTCCGTCCCTCCTAATCCAGCGACAGAAGCGATGTTTATGATTTTTCCATGTCCCTGTTCAATCATGACCCTGCCTACAGTCTGGCTCATGATAAAGGTTCCAGTTACATTGACATTCATCACCTTCTGCCAGGCTTCCAGTGGCATGTCGACAGCTGGAGCTCCCCAAGATGCCCCGCTATTGTTCACTAAAATATCAATGGAACCAAATTCCCGGTAAGTTTCGTTAACGACTTCCTGTACATCTGAAGGATTGGTGATATCACACTTGAAGGAAAGTGCCCTGACTCCAATACTTTGCAAGCGAGAGGCAACTTCATCGCATGCTTCCTTCTTCCTGGAACAAAGAACGACATTGGCACCTGCTTCGGCAAAGCCGGTCGCTATTTGTTCTCCCAGCCCCCTCCCCCCACCGGTTATGATTGCCGTTTTACCAGTCAAATCGAATAGGTCGGTAACTTTCATATCTTCACCTCATGCTTCTGTTGGTATTTTCGAAGTTCTATTTTAGCTACTTGTGACCGGTGCACTTCATCCGGACCATCAGCAAGCCTCAACGTCCGGGCATTTGCCCAATGTGCAGCAAAAGGGAAATCATCGGAGATCCCCGCAGCTCCAAACCCTTGAATGGCCCGATCCAGCACTTTCAATGCCATATTCGGTGCAACCACTTTAATCATGGCTATTTCCGCCTTCGCTTCCTTGTTCCCGACAGTATCCATCATATAGGCAGCCTTTAGAGTCAGAAGCCTTGCTTGTTCGATTTCAATCCGTGAATCAGCCACCCATTCCATGATCACACCTTGTCTAGCCAAAGGTTTTCCAAACGCGATACGACCTTGAATGCGCTTACATAATTCTTCAAGTGCTCTTTCAGCAGCCCCTATCAGCCTCATGCAATGATGTATCCTCCCAGGTCCGAGTCTTCCCTGGGCAATCGCAAACCCTTTGCCTTCCCCCCATAGAATATTCTCAGCAGGAACCCTCACATTTTCAAAATTGATTTCAGCATGGCCATGCGGTGCATGATCGTAACCAAAAACAGGAAGCATTCTCTCGATTTTGACACCCGGTGTATCTAGCGGTACAAGAATCATGGACTGTTGTCCATGCTTGGTGGCTTCAGGATCCGTCTTGCCCATGACAATGGCAATCTTGCAACGGGGATCGCCTGCTCCTGAGGACCACCATTTCCGGCCGTTTATGACATATTCATTTCCTGACTTTTCAATCCTGCACTTAATATTGGTCGCATCTGAAGAAGCTACGTCTGGTTCTGTCATAGAGAAGCATGAGCGGATTTCCCCAGCAAGTAACGGCTTCAGCCAGCGTTCCTTATGTTCATCTGAACCGTACCTCACCAACACTTCCATATTTCCGGTATCCGGCGCATTACAATTGAAGATTTCGGGTCCAATCATCGACCTTCCCATGATTTCACAAAGCGGTGCATATTCTAGATTTGTTAAACCCGCTCCATGACTGCTATCAGGTAAAAATAAATTCCATAATCCTTCTTCCTTTGCTTTTGCGGTTAATTCAAATAAAATTGGCGGTATTTCACTCCATCGGCTTCCCTGTGATTCTAGTTGCTTTTTGTATACGGATTCATTGGGGTAGACGTACTTTTCCATGAATTCCCTTAACTTCTTTTCCAGACTTTTCACCTTTTGAGAATGTTCAAAATTCAAAATGAATTCCCCCTTTTAAACTAACTAACCGGTTAGTATGTTGTCACTTTTACAGTATACACGCAATTTTCCGATTTTTCCAATAATTAGTTACTTATTTTCCGATTTTTCAGACAATTAATTATTTATTTTCCTGATTGTTCAAGCTCCTTTCCCTGGACAGTATTGTTCCCGCTTATATCCTTTGGTTGGACGGCAGGGAATACACATACGATTTTCGTGCCTTTTTTCAGCTCACTTGTGATGAAAACTTTGCCACCATGCTTTTCGATGATTTTAAAACAAACGGAAAGACCCAATCCTGTTCCTGAGGATTTGGTAGTGAAAAACGGTTCTCCCACTTTTTTAAGGGAGTTTTCCGGAATACCTTCCCCCTCATCCAAAATGCTTACATAAACTTCCCCATTTTTTTCATATACACTAACAAATATATTTCCGCCGTTCGGCATCGATTCTATCGAGTTTTTTATCATGTTTATTAGTACTTGTTTGATTTGATTTTCATCAAAGTAAAGGAAAATAGGTTCTGTATCATAATTTTTATGAATTTGAATATTGTTCAGTACGGCGTTTGTCTCCAACAGTGTTACGACATGGTTGCAGCTGTCTTTTAAATCCTTCTCAAGAAAAACCGCTCCAGTCGGTTTCGAAAGCAACAAGAGTTCATTAAGAACTTGCTCGATCCGGTTTATTTCTGAAAAAATTATTTCATAGTATTCCTGTTTATCGGCATTGCCATCTTTAATCAACTTTACAAATCCTAATATAGCTGTCATTGGATTCCTGACCTCATGTGCAATCCCTGCCGCAAGTTGGGCAGCTGTTGATAACTTGCTTGATGTGATTGCCAAATGTTCGTTAAGGCTTACAAGCTTTTCTTCTGCATGTTTCCGTTCATTAATTTCCGATAATATTCCTGCCGTCCCTATGAATTTCCCTGCGTCATCGTAAATCAGTTTTACGAATGCTTCAACCCAACTTGTCCCCTTTTTTGAATCATTCAGTTTAATGTCCACTCGAAAATATTTATTTCCTTGATGAAATGATTCCGCAAACGCCTTTAATACGGCTTGATAAGAAGTGTTATCCATATGTTTAGAAAAGTGCAGCCCGAGAGATTCATTTACAGTTGCACCACTCATCGATTTCCATGCTGGGTTTAAATACAGCCATTTTCCTTTTTCATCCGTTTGGAAAATAACCTCATTGAAGCTATTGACCAATTCTTTGGAGTACTTGGAGAAAATACGATAGCGTCCTTCTTGTAACAAAGCAATTGTTTTCCGCTTATTATCATAGATAGCACCCAAACACCAAGCTATGGATAAACTGCCGATTAAGTATATTCCTTCAAAGGCGGAAAACCTGCGTTCTTCATGATCCAGCCATCCTAAATAGGGCAATAACAATATGAAGAACAGGGCAGGAACAATGATCCTTCCAATATATTTCTTTATTTCCTCCACCTCCTTTACGAAAATGATATAAACTTCATCCGATCGAATTCCAGGCAAGTAAGGGTTCAAATTGAGCATAAAGTATATAAATACGTTAGATAACTCACTTATAGGTAAATTTCAACATTTTATCTTTGATTCCTGCTAATAAGACAAAAAACCTTTCCACGATGGAAAGGTCTCTGTTCTGCTATCTCCTTACCCAATAATGACGCGCTCTTTTGGATAATGATAAATTTCCGTAACTTCTTTGTGGCCTATAATAAACAGGAGGGACGTGATCCCGACCCGTCCAATAAACATAATGATCATAATGACAACTTTACCGGTATTACTGAGATCAGGCGTTACTTGCATCGAAAGTCCAACTGATCCAAAAGCCGAACATACCTCAAAAATAATTTGGGTTAAAGTAAAATTCTCGGTAATCGTTAAAATGAAGACGGCCATTATGCATAGGAGCGACCCCATGATCATAACTGCAGTCGCCTTTCTGATATCATCAGGATGAATCTCCCGTTTGAATACTTTAATGGAGCGCCTCCCCCTCATGAAATTCCATAAGAAGAGAATCATAATAGCCAGAGTGGTTGTACGGATCCCCCCTCCGACTGAACTTGGGGATGCTCCAATGAACATCAGTATGCTCATCACTAAAAGGGTTGGTTCCGAAAAATCGCTCACATCCATTGTTGTTAACCCGCCGCTTCGCGTATTGGATGACATAAATAAAGAGTAGAAGAACGACTCATGCCAGTTCTTATCTTTTAAGAACCCATTCATTTCCAGCAGGAATATCAGAATCGTTCCCCCAATGATCAAGGAAAAGAAAGTGACCGATGTCAGTTTCGTGAACAAAGAAAAATGAAACTTATAAGTACGGGCCTTATTGGATAAAAATTCTTTCAACTCAATCAAGACCGGAAACCCGATGGCTCCAAGAGTAAGTAGAATAATCGTGATGAACTGTACAAAATAATCCCCTTTAAAAGGAATCATCGATATACCAGTGATATCAAAACCAGCATTCGTAGTGGCACTGATAGCCAAAAATAAACCATTTATAAAGGCGTCTTTCCAGTTCGGAAAATAATTCAAAAAATAAACCCCTAAAACAAGGGCGCCAATCATTTCAATTACGACAAATATCTGAATGATTTGGATCAATAATTTAACAAGACCCGACAGATTCGATTGGTTTTGATCCGTCATGATCAATTGCCTTTCCTTCAGGCCTATCTTCTTGCCCAATATCAGCCAGAAAAAGGTTCCGAGTGTCATGATGCCAATCCCGCCAAATTGGAGAACGAACATCAGAATGAAGTACCCAGCCTCACTAAAAACATCAGGCGTGCTGACTACGGTTAAGCCTGTAACACTGACTGCACTGACAGCTGTAAATAGTGCGTCAATGAATTTCCACTCAACCCCAGGTTTTAGAGCAACCGGCAGACTCAGCAATATTGTCGAGATGCTCACAGCTAAAAAATAATAACCGACGATAAGCTGTGCTGGTGTTAACTTTGATAATATTTGTTTAATAGCAACCATTAAGAGTTTCCTTTCTTACTCCTTTATGGTTATGTGGATCACATAACCATTGAAACTCTAGTTTACCCTTTTTTCATTCTTTTTTCCAATCTCTTTTGAAACTAACTTACATACAACAATAAGGCAGGTTTACCAATAAATTTGATGCTGTTCATGTAAGTAAAACTCTTGATTCTACTTATACTATCATTACAGCGGCAAAAGCCGTTGAAAAGTAAAGGGGAGATTTAAAATGGCTAACAACAGCAGCAACAACCTTCTAGTTCCTGGAATTGAACAAGCATTAGAACAAATCAAATATGAAATTGCATCAGAATTCGGTGTACAATTAGGTTCCGATACGTCATCACGTGCAAATGGGTCAGTTGGCGGAGAAATTACGAAACGACTTGTAGCACAAGCTCAATCACAACTTAAAGGTCAATAATTCAAAACACAATTGAATATCCATGGCTAAGAGTCCAGCTCCGTGCTGGACTCTTTTTAATTATTGCGTCCATGCTTGTTTTCATCATTCCCATTACCCCGTTTCCACTTATCCCTCTCTTGTTTATCTTTTTTATTTTCGTGCTTACTATGATCGTTTTTATTCTTTTCTTTTTCTCTTCCCTTTTCTTTGTCTGGATATCGTCTCTCAACAAGCTTTTTATCTGCCTTTTCATTTTTCTGTTTGTCCCTTAATTGGTTACTGTGGTTACTTTGGAGATTGTGATTATTTCGGGTGCTTTGACTGCTGTGGTTACTTTGGATGCTGTGCTTACTAACTGATTCCCTTTTTGGCTCCTTATTTTTTTTCTTAAAGCCATTTACCTCATTCCGGTTTTCATTTTTATCTTCACTATTGGTTTTTTCTTTAGTTGGGGCAGGAACCGTTTCTAGATTTTGCCGTACCATTGGTTTGGCTTCCTTTACAGTCTTTTGTTTTATTTCATTTGAATTGTCCTCTTTTTTCTTTTCTTCGTCCGAACTGCTCTTATTGCTCTGCGCTGCACTCTTCTCAGTCGAACTATCGACCTTTTCCTCAACTTTTTTTTCAGGTGCTGCTGGTACAGGTTCTCTCTTATTCACTTTTACCTTTTCTGTATCTTCATTCAACTTCTTTTCGACATATTTACCTGTGGATATTCCTTGTTCCTTTGCTTGCTCCCGATCTTTTTTTGTTGCCTCAATTACTTTCATCTTTGTTTTTGAAACATTATCCTGCTGAGATATTTCTTTTATCTCTTCTTTTAAGTTCTTATCGAATTTTTTATCTTTATCCAATACAGTTGTGGAAACAACTATTTGTTTTTCCCCTTTCAAATATCCAAGTTGCTTCGTCGTTGCAACGATTCGATTTGTAACCGCCTTAATATCCTTACCTCTCCAATTTTTCAGCTGATCAATCACAAGCTTGCCGTCTGCGTTTAAGCCGGTAAGTTTAAGCACTTCTAAATGATCGTCAAGCTCCAATTCAATACTAGGATTCACATCTATTGTCATATATGCCGACACATGACCAGAGAAATACGATGGAAGAATCAAAAAAAGAATCAGAAAGGTAGAGGCAATGCTTATCACGGCCTTTTTTTTGAAAGATGAATGAAAGCTGGGCAAGGAAAAAGAGACCTTTTGTTTAACAGGTGCAAAAGTGATTTCTTCACCCACTTCATATACACGTTCCTGTCTTTTGGTTTTTAGAAATTCACCCTCGGGGGTCAATAGGGTAACAAAACTCTTATTAACTGAAAGAATAACTCCTTTTTTCATCCATTGATAGCCCCTTTAATATAATCATTCAAGTACAAAAAATCTCCGTTTATTATGATTGCCACAGCAATGATGTACTTTCGGTTCCGTTCAATCGTTTTTCTGCTTACATCCACTTTTCCTTCAAGCTGTTTCACTGGCAGTCGCTTTTTTGCAAACAGGATTTCTTTCAGTTCGTCATCGTCCATTAACATTTTAGCGATCATTATAGCTCCTTTCCTAGCATCCGCATGTTTTGGAGAGTTTTCAACGAGATCCTCAAATGACAGACCAAAATCCTGTAGATGGTTTATATAAAGCTGAATTTCTTCTTTCCTTTTTTCCGATTCTTTTTGCTTCTCGTATTCATGAATCGAATTTTCATTATCGATATATATGTGGCTTTGATTATCATCATCATCATCATTCAAAGATAGATCCAGAAGGATTTCTTTGCGTTTCGACTGGCTTCTTAAATAGTCTATAACCCTTCGTTTAACGAGGGTTTCGGCAAATGCCAATAAAGAACGGCCTTTTTCCGGGGAATATTTGTCGATTGCCTCATTAAAAGCAATCATTCCTATACTAAATTCATCATCTGATTCGTATATGTAACGCCTGCAAACTGATGAGACGGTTTTTGCTATAAATGGTTTGAATGACTCTATTGTATCATTACGAAGGCTTAAATCGCCTTGTTGAATTTTCAATACGGTTTCTTCTAAAGAACGCTTTTTTTTGAATGCTGTAAACAACAAACCAAGCATCTGCTCACCTCGCTCCTGTTGAACATAAAATACGCATCAACATATTTATCTTAAGCGGAGGGAGACTAAAAGACAGTACCAAAAGAACTATTTTTGCGATATAAATGAAATCACATAATATATCCACATGATAAAATACTTAGTTTTTTCTCGTTTATTACAGTGCAATTACAGTAAAATATCTTTTTCCGCCGTTTTTACAAATCCATGGGACAATTGTCATTTTTATAACCGGAATTTAATATTTACATCTAAACATATCATTCGTAAACATGCATGGACTTTTGTGGGTAATCTCCATAAATCGATATTAAAAAACTGTTTTGATCTAAAAAGATAATGACTCTGACTAGCACTCGATAATAATTGATTTTGTCTAAATTTTTTTGGGCTTTAAAATTTGTTCCACTCCAGGCACTCGCTTTCAGCGGGCGGTCTGCCCTCGGCACGTTTTGCGCCTGCAGAGTCTCCCTTGGAAGCGTATTCCCGCAGGAATCTCGTACACCCATTCCCATCAACTTTGTTTTGAATTTAGATAAAACCTCTTTTGTCTACAAACCGGCTTGAATTCGAATGTCATTTCCCCTACAGGCACTCACTTTCAGCGGGTGGTCTGCCCTCGGCACGTTTTGCGCTTGCAGAGTCTCCCTTGGACGCATATTCCCGCAGGAGCGAATGAGAAAGTTGGTAAACCTAAAGCTGTTACCGCAGATGCTGCTTACAAAACACCAGCCATTAACTGCTTAACATCCAATAAAAATTCAAAAAGGTTACGGAATGGAACCATTCCGTAACCTTTTTGTCTACAAACTGAGGCGTGGACACGCCCATTTTTTATGCTTCTTGTATATGTTTTTCTTTTTTCTCTTTTTTGCTTGAAATGATCCATGCACCTACCGCTATTCCAATCAATACGACCCAGAAAATCGATTTCCAAAGAGCTGATTCAGGGAAATGGTGATCGATAACAGCTAGCGAAGGGTGTGCAAGTGTATATACCGCTAATTTCACCCCAACCCAACCTACGATCAAAAATGCTGCCGTTTCAAGTGAAGGACGCTGATGAAGCAATTTTACGAATCCATTAGCTGCAAATCGCATAATGATCAATCCAATCATACCACCGAGGAACATAATAGCAAATTGCCCACCATCAATACCGCCGACCTTCATCCAGCCTGTTGCAGGAAGTGTCACAGCCAGCGCCACGGCAGCCAACATGGAATCGATTGCGAAAGCGATATCGGCAGCTTCAACTTTTACCACTGTCATCCAGAAGCCAGATTGCTTCTTAGGTTTAGTGACTTCCTTCTCACCTTTACCAGCGTATTTCTTGTAAATATGCTGAAAAGCAATGAAAAGTAAGTAAAGGGCACCGATTGCTTGAACTTGCCACACGTCGACAAGAAAGGAAATAAGGAATAGACTTGCAAAACGGAAAACAAAAGCTCCCATCAAACCATAAAACAAAGCTTTACGTTGTTGTTCCTTTGGTAAATGCTTAACCATGACAGCCATGACAACTGCATTATCCGCAGCGAGTATTCCTTCTAAACCAACCAAGATAAGAAGGACCCAGCCATATTCCAATAATATTGATGCTTCCATTCATTCAACCTCCAATAGTTTTATTCCCACTCCTATCGGCATTGGCAAAATAAAAAGACCTCTGCCGTATAGGCAAAGGTCTTGCTGAACATGAAAACATGTCAACAAAGCCGATGAATGTTTCCATTCACGTAATGACGACTTTGTTTTAGGGCGAACCCTAACGCTACTCCCCTTTGATAAAGGAAAATCAGTTATTAAGTATATTAATAGTATACGCGGACATTATGAAAATAACAATCTTTTTTATAACGGAACCATCATTTTCGTTTCCCTTTGGATATTTTAATCAATTGCAAATATTCTTGCCCAAACTTTACCCAGTTAGGTTTTGCAGAAAAGTAGTTCTGGAACAGCGATAAAAACCTCGTGTATTTCCCCTCATAAGGATACCATTGTATTTCTGTATTCTTTATACCTTTGTCGATCATGATCGCTTTTTCATGACAAAAAATCTTCAATCCCTGTTCGCCATGATAACGGCCAATGCCACTTTGTTTCGCACCGCCAAATGGTAAATGATGGTTAGCAACCGTAATCAGCACATCATTGATCGTCACCGCTCCTGTTATTAACTGTGACGCAATCCGAATTGCTTTTTCCTCATCCAACGTCCATACGCTCGAATTGAGTCCATATTCACTCTCATTTGCAAAAGCGACCACTTCTTCCTCCGTATCGAAAGGCATAACAGGCAACACCGGTCCAAACGTTTCTTCTTTCATGATTTTCATGGAATGATCGACATTGGACAGAATCGTCGGCGGAATGAAATGGGTCTGCCCCGTATTCCACTCTTTAGGTGAAGTTCCAGCCTCAAGTACCGCCCCCTTATTCAATGCATCCTCCAGGTGTCCAGCCACAATATCAACTTGAGCAGGAAAAGTCATTGAACCGATATCATCCTTTAATTGTATCCCCTGCCTCAAGGACATCGTTTTTTCTTTAAGCAACGCCAGGAATTCCTTATAAACCGGACGCTCCACATAAACCCTTTCAACACTCATGCAAACCTGGCCGCTGTTTGTAAAAGCTCCCCAGAGTGCCCCGTTCACAGCCCGTTCCAGGTTAGCATCACGCAGCACGATCATAGGGTCCTTCCCGCCAAGCTCCAGGGTTGTGGGTATTAGCTGTTTTGCTGCAACCTCCCCTATCATTTTTCCGGTCCTTACAGAACCAGTAAAAAATATATAGTCTGGTTTTTGTTCAGTTAACGCTGCACCCAATTCTTTCCCCCCATGGGCAAACTGTATAGTTCCTTCAGGAAAACCAGCTTCAAGAAACAGGTTTTCCATGGACACCCCAACCAACGGAGTCACCTCAGACGGCTTGGAAATAACTGTATTTCCTGCTGCAAGTGCATTAAGAATGGGCACCATCGCCAATTGCAGAGGATAATTCCATGGTGAAATGACAAGAACCGTTCCGCGTGGCATGTAATGGACATATGATTTTTTTCCAATTAACAAGAGTGGGGTGGTGACTTTTTGTCCGGAAAGAACTTTCACTGCATGTTTCTCTATATGCTTGATCGCATCAATAGTCGGCATGATATCAGCAACTAGCGCTTCGATTTTAACTTTTCCCGTATCTTTTGAAATGGCTTCAGCTATTTCATCCATTTTTTCAACCATCAATAAACGAAGACGTTTTAAATAGTGCAGCCTTTCATTGATGGGAAGATTCGACCATGTTAGGAACGCATGTCTTGATTTCTTATATATATGAGGAATTGACTTCAATGGCGTTGGGACGATTTCCGCAATCTTCTCACCTGTTGCTGGAGAAAACACTTCCAACTTGTCATTTACTTCTTCCATAACTACTCCCCTTGCTTTACCTTATTTTTATTAGTGCTCCCTATCATTTTTATACTTCAAAGAAGCATTCATAAACTTCACTACCTGTACTAGGTTTTTCCCTGAACCCTCTTTATATAATGCCAGAGTCGCAGCAGCCTGTATAATATAATCGAATGGAACCAGGTTCACAACCGTTTCCCTCTCTTCATAAAATCCCTGTCCGATTTCCTGCCACATAATCGGAGCTAAAATAAGTATACCTATTAAGATGAGTTACTCATTTTAAACAAATTCATATACAGGATTCGCGACATTACAGCACGTTTTACAACTCAATTGGTGAAACCCATGAACTCCATCCCTGTCAGCAATAAACTTTTATAGTAATCTCTATAGCACTGCTGAAATGGAATATATAGTAAAAAAATATTCGTTATTAAAAGGAGTATTCACGTTTGCTATCGAAGGTAATGTATTAGGAATCCAAATTCGACTATAAGCAAAAAGGAAATCCGTTAGACTAGTTTATCAGATTTAATGTTTACTATTGGCTCTTGAAGGATAAATTCATGTTATCGAATAAATATTATTATCTATATAACTGATTTTCCGTTACTATATAAGAAGGCGAATTTTTCGCGCATACATATTTGAGGTGAGCGCACAAGTGAAAAGAATAATTAAAGCATACGACTTCCCTATTTTCATCGCTGTCGTATTACTCTGTTTGTTTGGTATAGTCATGATTTATAGTGCAAGCATGATTACGGCTGTTGCTCGGTACAGCCAGCCCATGGATTTCTTCTTCGAAAAGCAAAAAACGGCTTTTATCATCTCATTCCTGGCAATGATCGTGACGATGATTCTTCCTTATAAGATGTACAAAAACAAAATTTTCTTGATGTCTATGATGTTTGGAATGGCCGGTATCCTTTTGCTGCTATTTATTTTCGGCCATACAGCAGGAAATGCCACAAGCTGGTTCAAGTTAGGGACAAAATCGATTCAACCTGCGGAATTTTCCAAGTTGGCCATGATCATTTATCTGGCAGCCATTTACGGAAAAAGGCAGGATCGAATCAATAGCATTGATAAAGCCGTCATCCCCCCGATTTTCTTTCTCGTATTTATTTGTTTTTTAATCGGGATTCAACCTGACTATGGAACGGCAGCCGTCATTTTCCTAATTTCCAGTACGATGATCTTTTCATCCGGAATGACTTTTAAGAGTATTTTCAAACTCTCATTGATTATTGCGATATTCGTTACAATATTTGCATTGGGAGTAATCGTGACAGGAAATTTGTCATCCGTTTTCTCTGAAAATAAAGTGTCTCGTTTTACCGGGTTTGCAGATCCTTTTGGTCAAGAGGGAGGAGATGGGTATCAGCTCGTGAATTCCTTGTATGCAATAGGATCAGGAGGCCTTACAGGCGTGGGACTTGGTGACAGTGTACAAAAATACGGGTACCTGCCTGAATCACATACGGATTTCATCATTGCCGTCATTGCAGAAGAACTTGGAATATTCGGTGTAGGCTTCGTTCTATTGACACTTGGGTTTATCGTCCTTAGGGGTTTTATACTCTCAGCAAAATGTAAAGATCCATTTGGAAGCCTATTATTGATCGGGATCTCATCCATGATCGGCATTCAAGTTGGCATCAACATCGGCGGTGCGACAGGGCTCATTCCCATTACTGGAATCACCCTTCCGTTCATCAGCTATGGAGGATCTTCCTTACTATTGCTCATGCTTTCAATGGGCATATTCCAGAATGTCGTAATGCGAATGAATTTACTAGAAAAGAAAGAAAAGGTCCTGTCCATTCCAAAAGATGAGATTGCTTCTTCAAAATAGACGATCAAATCCCCTGACATATTTATTCACGTCAGGGGTTTTTCGTTATACTTTTCTTACAATAAGGTTTGATGATGAAAGGTTTCCATGAAAAAAAACAGGCAGTCGAATCGACCGCCTGTTTTTTCATTTATAATGGATACCTATTTTCGTAAAGCCCGCAATCAAACTGAGCAAAGGACAAAGAAGGCAGAAAAAGGCAAATGGGGCATATTCAAGAGTGGGGACACCCAATACCTGTGTTAAGAATACACCGCAGACACCCCAAGGAACTAGAGGGTTCACAACTGTTCCCGCATCTTCAAGTACCCTCGCAAGCGTTTTTGGCTGCAAGCCTAAATCTTCATATTTCTGCTGAAAGGCTTTCCCAGGAAGTATAACTGACAAGTACTGTTCCCCCACTAGGAAATTTACGCTGATTCCTGCAAATACGGTAGCTGAAATCACTTTCGCTACACTCGTCAATGAATCCTGGACCGCATTTAAAATAGAAGGGATGACTCCTAATTCAAACAATAGTCCGCCCATCGCCAATGCCAACAACACCATCGAAACAGAGAACATCATACTTTCAATGCCGCCTCGCGATAGGATTGAGTCAAGTTGATCCATTCCACTCTTAAGTACAAAGCCGCCGTATAAAATATCTGCTAGTTTTGCAACCGTCACACTTGGCGTTTGTATGAAAGTAATGACAGCCGCCGAAATGATTCCTGCTGACAATGTCGGAATCGCTGACACCTTTTTCAAAGCCATGACCAGAACGATGACAAACGGAATCAAACTCCATATGCTAATGTTCGTTTCCATTTCCAATGCCTTGGTCATGGCTTCAATCTCCTCAACACGATCCAGTTTCACATTCGGTGAAAGGAAGTAAAAGATGATAAGGGATATTATAAAACCTGGAATCGTTGTCCACAGCATATTATTAATATGTTCAAATAATGCTACTCCAACCGTTCCCGAAGCAAGGTTGGTCGAGTCTGATAATGGAGACATTTTATCCCCAAGAAATGCACCGGAAATGATTGCACCCGCTGTAATCGCCAACGATAAATCCATCGCAGCCGCCATACCTATGAAAGCAACGCCGATCGTGGCTGATGTTGTAAGTGAACTTCCGATACAGAGCCCAATTAGCGAACACACCAGAAATGTGACCGCATAGAAATATTCACCAGAAATCCAGTCAAACCCATAGTACATGATGGTCGGGATCGTCCCGCTTGCCATCCAGACCGAAATTAACATTCCAATGAAAAAGAATATATAGATGGCTCCCATACCAGAAACTGCACCTTTGACGATAGCCGCCTCCATAATCGAAAATGGCAGCTTCTTGATCTTTCCATAAACAAATAGAAATAGGATGGCCGTTATTATTGGAATATGGGGGGCCAGTTCAAAATGTATGATACCAGTTGCAATAATTAATAAAAGAACTGCCAAAACCCCGATTGCTTCAGGTAAGGAGAGTTTTAGCTTTGCATCTTCAAGACGCATGATGTAATTCCCCGCTTTCATGTTGTGTATTCTCTGAGGTAAGGATTGGACCTTTTCACTCATCACAATTACTGAAACGCTTTTAAGCACTAAAGTACTAGCTAAATATAAAGGAGTTTCGGGAGATTGTCAAAGGATTAATTTAGTAGATTTTAAATTTTGCAATGATATTTACCTTTTCCATGCTCCTTCCATGAATATATGTTCAGTTCATTCCATCATAATGACTTTTATGTGATTCGATAATTATTTGGGCTAATTGCAATGCCTTGGTTGTCTCATTGATCTTTACTAAATAATGAAACAGCTTTTTCTCATAATGATCGATCAGGACTATGTAGCCTGTTTTTCGGAAATAGGGCAGAGCTTCTTCTTCTATTAAACGGTAGAATTTTTCTTCCTCATCCTGGATTGCATATAGATGCAATTGAAAATAAAAGGGTGGCATGCCTTTATGTTTTCGGGCAAGTCTCAATCCTTTTTTAGCTAGGTCCGTGAGGTCTGTATCATTCAATAGCTTTCCTTTTATCGCGTTATTGATGTATCCATCCAAAAACATCGTGTAAAAAGGATTATCTTCATCAACGAGTTGAAGCGCCCTTTCGTATAATTTTCTTGCATCATCAAACCTTTTCCTTCTATAACATTCGAAAGCAAGATTGTTAAGGAGCTTGGATTTACGATCATATGCCTGACACGTATCACACATTTTTATTAAGGAATCGTATTTTTTCTTGGTATCATCAAAGTCGTGAAGTTCCCTTGTGTTCAACTGAACAAGCATCATTGTTTCGGTATCGATGATTCTTAGTACATTCAATGTTTTCTGAAAATAGGCTAGCGCTTTTTCAGCGTAATAGTAGGATGCAATATTGGAATGTGTTGAATGGTGTGCCAGTGCAAGGTGATAATAATATTCATTGTGATGGTATCCGGAATGATCAATGCTCGTAAGGATGTTGATGCAATCCTTGAATTGTCCAGTCAGAAAATAATAGATGCCCATAATATGTTTTAAATAATTGCGTTCGTATGATGAGAGCTGTGACTCTTTCCCTTGGATGATTTGTATCGTTTCAAACGCTTTCTCCGGAAGGTTCATGAATAGATGATACCTTGAGAGGATTAAATTATAGGAAGCATGAAAATCAGGAAGCTCTCTAAGCGGCTCATCTTCTATTTCTTTTTTTAACCTAGCGGAGTCTTCCGTCTGTTGTGAAATCAAAGCATTCTGCCACTCATCAAGTTTTTGGCCCAATAGATGATATTTTCTGACCTCTTCTTTTATATTGATATGCAGCCTCTCGGATAACAGGATTATCATCTCTTTGGAATACTCGGTAATCCCACGTTCAATCTTGCTTAAATGTGTAATGGAACAAATTCCTTGTACAAGCTCCTTTTGTGTCATTTGAGCTTTTTCCCGATAAAACTTAATGATTTTACCCTCCACCAAAAATTCCCCCACGTAACTTTTTCCTCCTATTATAGCAAAAAAAGTAAAAGCCCCAGGGAAATTTCTTTCCTGGGGCAAATGCTATTGATTCGTTTCTAGTCCTATGAGACGTAAAAAGTAGTCCAAACCTTTATTGCCGATTTTTTCTTTCGGCACTTTATTACTTGGTGCATCCGGCCCTTTCGTCAAAAAGTTTCTCTCGACATAGCGGACGTCCAATTCATCAACGATACCGTCTTGATTGATATCTTCTTTCACTAAGGAGTTATCTTTAATACCATATGCATCAACGACTACCTGAATATCTTTAATGTCGATGACTTTATCTTTATTGATATCTCCTGCTAGATTCATATTCGGCCTGATTCTAATATTCTGTCCTAGAATTGTCCCATCTTTTTCTTTACCTGGAACGAAGTTTGTATAGCTCTTAAGATGTGATGGCGTTTCAACGACAAGCGTATATTCTTGGTTTGATGCAGGAATCCCTTTGACTATATATTGTCCCCAATCATCAAGTGTTCCAGGATATTTTTTCCCTGCTTTTGATTGCGCATAAACTTTCACACCGATTTTGGTGATATTTCCTGGCTTTATATAACCTTCCTCACTTAAAAACGCTTCTGGAGAAATCGATCCGTTTAAAGTTGAGTGCTTAGAAATGATTTTATATCGGTCAACGCTGTAATGTGGAAGATCGGTTGCAATATTGCCCCCTTTTTTTATATAAGAAGCTTCTTCTACATCCAATCCCGCATATAAATGATAAAAGGTATCATCGACAAGTTTAAAGGATACATCCAGTAAAGGCATATCTCCGTTTAAACCTTTAAATGCCTTTCCTGTTAATTCCGCGCCAACTTTGACTACATTAAAATAATCAGCATCATTAACGACAGGCTTGGTTAAAGAAACATCCAACCCTTTTTCTTTTGCATATTTTTTTATTTCACTAGAAAGTTTAGCATTCTTAAATTGATAAAGGTCACCTTCAAACTTGATCGAATATTCTCCTGAGAGGAACTGTTTTACATTATTGACTGATAAAGTCATGGTAAATGTATCATCCTTTTTCAGCACCTCTTTATCATAGTTTGATGTGAGATATTCAGTCCCTTCTTTTAAAAACACATAATCTTGAGGATTCATTGCTGTTGCCATATCTGTAGTTGCCAACCTTAGATAAAGTGCATCATTTGCAATATCACTTTCTTCGATTCCGAATTTCGCATTTCCGTCAGGATCGATTGGGAATTCCCTGCCAAAATATGCGTATTTGCTCGTATCGTAAAACATAGTATTGGAAGTTTGGTCATAGTCCAAACCTTTATCTTGAAGTACTTTTACTGTCGCATCATTGACATTTCCGTGTACATAGAAAGCCTTCTGACCATCTTCTTCTGTAAACATCGAGTCATTTATTTCATATACGCCTGGTTCTTTGTCCCATTTTACGTCTGGAGGGGTGTTATCGACTATTGCGGCAGTACCAGCTGAGTAGGTTTTTCCCGACTCATCACTTCCTATGAACTCTAGAGTGTAGTCCCCTTCTGGAAGTTTCTTATACGTATTGGAAATCGGATGCTCTGGATCGTTTGTAAATGGATATACATGACCAGTAAACGCCAAAAGAATATAATATGGTTTATCAGGTTCGAACCTAGAAGCATTGAGGCTCCCTACGTACCCTAATGGCTTACCGGAATTCGCATCTTTTAGGATAACGTCCACTGTTTCCATTGGGCTTTTCACCTGAAACATTGCATTCATAAATGGGTTATAGTATTGCCAAAACGGAAAATCATTAGCAATTGATGGACTGTCCGTTTCTACATAATCAATTCCTTTATCTGTTACGGTGATCGAAAATGGAATTTGATACGTTTCTTCATCATTTTCAGAATTAGTGATGTGAAGGTATCCTTCATATGCCCCTTCTTTTGCTGTTGCGGGTACGCTGATGGTTGGTTCAATTACTTTGGACTTACCTTTGGCTACAGTGACCGACTTCTTCACTTTTACCTTTACACCATTTGCAGTGGCATCTTGTACCCCTTTTATATTCTTATGGTATTCAACATCAATGGTATATTTTTTCTTTTTCCCCTTATTTTCAATTTCCACTTTTTTCGTTAGTTCAATCGCTTCATCATTGTCTCTTATATATTCCCGGCCAAATGCAAGTGAGCCCGTTTCCTCGTTAATTTCTGTCGTTTTATCACCTTCGACAATTTCGGTTTTATCCAATACTTTTATCGAAGTATCCACATGCACGGCATCATAGGCATCGATACGGCCTGCTCCAACTTCATTCACCGAATGATCTTTTTGTAAATCAACGGATGTATTCATGAGTGCTTCTTTCACATCAAATGGGTCATAATCCCCGTGTTCTTGTAATATTAAAGCAGCAACACCCGTAACATGCGGTGTAGCCATTGAAGTGCCTTGCATACGTCCGTAAGATGTTGTGTAATCAATTCCTTCATCTGGACTATTGATATATTCCGGCTCAGTGGAGAAAATGGCCACGCCAGGCGCAACTATATCTGGCTTAATATCGTAATTTCCGTTAACTGGACCTCTGGAACTGAAGTCTGCCAAATTATCTCCGACTGTTTTTGTATTCCCTGTATCTTTAAATGTAAGGGATCCATTTTCGACAGCTTTTAATTTTTCCCCCTCTTCTTTGGTTAATCGGAAAGTAGGGATAAAGTCCATTCCTTCCCCAACATATGAGGTGATTTCGCCATCCACATTGTTATAGATGATTACTGCTTTTGCCCCTGCTGCCTTTGCATTCTTTATTTTCACATCAAACGTAAGCGTTCCTCGCTCAATAAGAGCGATTTTATCTCGAACATCTTTCCCTTTAAAGTCGCTTTCCTGTCCAATGCCGGTATAAACGACCGGAAGCGATTGACCAGTTAATTCTTCAATCCGATCCGAAAAGTTTTTACCTAAAAGTTTCATGTTTTCAAATGTATACTTTCCAGCCTCTGCAGTTATGGTAGGGATCTTCATGGCAGAATCACTTGCCCCAACTGAAATGCCAAGGGCAGCTGTTCCAGGAGAGCCTAAAGTTTTCGCACCTGGCCCCGCATTACCGGCAGCCACAACGGAGACAACCCCAGAGAGCATTGCATTGTTGATCGCTACAGAAGTAGGGTCAAGCGGATCATTGACAGATGATCCAAGTGATAGATTCATGATATCCATACCATCACTGACTGCTTTATCAATTCCTGCTATTACACCTTCATTGGAACCGGAACCATACGGTCCTAACACACGGTATGTATAGAGGTCAGCTTCAGGAGCAACACCTTTCACTGCATAATCCACTTCATTTGTTTTTGTTGCGGCGATCGTTCCAGAAACATGTGTGCCATGAGCTGTATAGTAAGCGGAACCACTGCTGCTGAATTCCGGTTGACCGGATGATTTCCAATTTTCATAGGTTGTCTCCATCGGGTCTGCATCATTATCGACGAAATCCCAGCCCTTAACCGAAGAAGGCTCAATGTCCTTAGGGTTCTCGCCTTTTTTACTTCGGTATCCTTTATATGCATTGGTTAAATCGGGGTGATTGTAGTCGATGCCAGTATCAAGGACACCAACTTTGATTCCTTTTCCTTTTATATTTTCTTCATGAAGTTTATCTACTCCAATTTGAGGAATGCTATCAGCCATTTTTGAAGTGATCCCTTTTTCATGAACCGGGAGCTCCAATTGGATTTTTGCATTATTCCAGATTCGTTTAACTGCCCCTGATTGAAGTAAATCTTTTACCGCAACTCCTGGTAACGTCATGGAAACGCCGTTAAATGCATGTTTATATTCTCTGTTTATCGTTAATTTACTGGAATCATACTTGGAAAAATCTTTTTTCTTTTTCAAAGAGTTAATATAGCTTTTAAATTCTTGATGTGACTGATCTACGTTATTTTTTGCGGAATCAATCGTCATTTTTTTCCCAAGCACCGTTTGTTTTTTGACGGCGACCTGCGCAGGAGCTTGTTCGAACTCAACAATTACAGAAACCAGCTCCGGGCTATTTGTTTTTATATCTGGAGAAATGGTGAAGTTAGGACCAGCGTTTAGCTTCTGAAGCGCTTGTCGTTGCTCCTTGGATAAGTTCGATAGAATGTCTTCAACATTTTTATGGGTAACCGTCACTTCTGGTTTCTCCGCCAATGGATGAATCGAAAAGGTTGTAGATAGAAGAAGCCCAGCAGCAAGGGTGCCTGATAAAACATGTTTCCTTTTAGAAAATTTCATTATTCCGTTCCTCCTTATTTTTTTAGAATATTTATTATCTTCTGTTAAATAATAGAGGATAAATGTTAATGCTGTAAATTGGGGTAATAATCTTGGTTGTATCTCCCTATGGAATGAGAAAAAACCCCTTAATTAACATGACAATTGGAGGGTTTTGATGTGAATCTATCCATCCATTTTTCACTAGCACGCTTCCCATCAGGCCGATGGATCTATGTCAATCGAGGAAATTACCCCACATTTCCGAAAGGACGTTACAAGTGCCAACATACAGGAAGGACATAATGTTAGACAATTGAAGTTATAGTACATTGTTTAATGTACGAAAAGAAACTTTGAATATTAAAAAAGATCCAGATAATAAAAAAAACCTGTGTGCATCACACGGGGCTTCCAGACTGTAGACAAACTCGATAATAATGGATTTTACCTTCAGTTTTTTTGAGGACTTGTAAATCGAATGTTGTTATCCACTCCAGGCACTCGCTGTGCGCCTGCGGGGTCTCCCTTGGACCCGCTTTTCCCGCAGGAATATCGAAAACTTGTTCCAATCAACTTTGCCTATCAAGGACGCCTTCAAGAAGTAATAAATCAAGATCGTGAAAACAATGTAAAGAAGCCTTTTTCGCCAGATAAATTATCAGGTAAAAAACAAGGAGATTAAAGAAAGTGCAAATGATCCTTAGAGTGTCTACTGAGTTAAAATCGAGTAGGAGGAGGCGCCTAGCCTCCGACCTCTCACACCACCGTACGTACCGTTCGGTATACGGCGGTTCAGTTTAAGTCTGACGCAGTT